>CABQNF010000007.1 GCA_902465465.1 uncultured Collinsella sp.
CCGCGACCGCCGCGGTCGCCACCACGGCCACCACGATCGCCAAAGCCGCCGCGGCCGCCACGGTCGCCGCCACGGCCACCACGGTCGTCACGGCCGCCGCGAGGACCGCGATCCTCGTCCAGGCCCATGGCGACGAGCGGAGCGATAACCTTATCGAGAGCGGCCATCAGCTCGGTGGCCTCCTCGTAAGAAAGCTCGGGCAGGAGCTTCTCCTTCTTGTTGGCAAGCTCGACCAGGCCCTCAGCGGCATCCTCGGCGGCGAAGACAACAATCTTGCGCATATCGCCCTCGGCGTCGTCGATGCGGCCGACCAGATCGGCAGCCTCGGCCTCGGCCATCAGGCCATCGAGCTCACGAAGGCGCATGCCCAGCAGGTCGGACATTTCCTTCTGCTCCATCTTGGGCTTGAGGTCAAGAAGCTTGATGGCGCGCTCGATGTTCGCCATGCGCTCGGCCTTGGCCTCCTCCTCCTTAGAAATAGCAAAGCGACGGCTACGCAGCAGGCGGGCGGCCTTCTGCATCTTGTCCATCAGCTCTTCGTCATCGTAATCAACGGCGGCCTCGACAACCTCGGCCTCCTCCTCGGCGGAAACCTCGTCAGCAGCCTCAACCTCGGCAGCTTCGGTCTCCACGGTCTCGACTGCCTCGACCTCGGCAGCCATGGTCTCGTTCTCGGTCTCGTTCATGATCTCTTCGTTCTCAGACATGAGACTCCTTCTTGGCCCTCTCGGGCATCATCGCCCCATTCGCGGGGCCCGTCGCGCACTCTTTGCGCTTTAAACATTCATGCCTCTCGGCAAAACGTCCATTAGTTTATGGTGTCGCCATCCAATCTAGCTGCAGAATCTATGTGCACACATTAATGCGACATGTGCGACTCACGACGAGCGTACACCAGCGACGCCACGAACCCGACCACGGCAATTACAGCCGCCACACGCACGGCAGCTGCAAATCCAATCGCCTGGGCAACGTCGGTCGCAGCGCCAGCCGCGCCGGCAGTCGCTGCAGAACTCGAGAGCAGGCCGATAAACAGGGACGGGCCAAACGATGCGGCAATCATGTTCCACGTGTTAAGCAATGCCGTTCCGTGAGGATGTTCAGCGGCAGGCAGCGTCTCCAATCCGGCCGTTTGCGAGGGGCTCAGCACCAAACCGACTCCGGCATACACCACAACGGTCAGCGCCACAACGACGCCGATGTTCATACTCGCCGCCGTCATCGAGATGGCAGTCTGCCCCACGGCAATCAGGGCAAAGCCGACCGGCAGCAGCGGCCATGCGCCACGGGCGTCCATCACGCGTCCGCCCACAATCGAGGTCACGGCGTTGCAGGCAATCGCCGGCAAAATGAGCAAGCCCGCAACAAGTGCGGTCATGCCGTATGCGCCCTCAAAATAGAGCGGCAACAAAACACTCATCGAGAACGTTGTCATCATCGACACCACCACAAGCAGGCACGCAGGCCAAAAACGAACGCTCGCCATGGGACGCACGTTAAGCACCGGATGCTCGAGTTTGAGCTGACGGGCCGCAAACAGGCCGAGCAGCACAATGGCGGCGAAAAGCGCCACAATGCCGGCAATCAGATTGGTCGAGAACTCGCCTACGGAATACACAAATGCCGTAATGCCGGCGGCGAGCAAAACAACCGACAGAATATCAAGCGTGGTGTTCGAGCGCTCTCCGACATTCTGAACAAGCTTTACGCCCGCCGCAGCGACCACAATGCCGCCCACCAGCGGCACTACGAACACCGCCCTCCAGCCAAACAACGTGCACATAAGACCGCTGATCACGGGTCCAAACGCCGGCCCCAGCGTAATGCAGGCACCGCCCAGGCTCAGATACAGACCGAGCTTCTCGCGCGAAGCGCAAGACAGCACCACGTTCATCATGAGCGGGAACAAGATGCCCGATCCCGCAGCCTGCAAAATACGGCTTGGCAGCAAAACGCTAAATGACGGAGCGAACAGGCACAGGACTTCGCCGGCGACCATGCATCCGCATGCGAAAAACAGCAGCTTGCGCGTCGAGAAACGGCCGGACAGGAAGGCCATGATGGCCGTAAAGATCGACGTCACGATCATGTAGCCCGAAACGAGCCACTGTGCCGTGGTGGCACTCACCGAAAAGGCTGCCATAATGTCGTGCAACGCCACGTTAATGATGTTCTCGTTAAACGCGGCAACAAAGGCTGCAATATACATTACGACGAGAATCGCCGCAGAGGCCGATGGCGTTACTTGAACTTGTTGCTGAGATTTGCTCCCCATGCATTTCCTTCCTCTTGGAACGACAGTCGCATCGCCCCAGAGGAACGGTCCAGGGCGAAAAATGAGCCCTAGACTTACGCCAGACGCCGTACACGACGAATCTGGCAACATGGTCCAACATCGAAAGATTGTAACGCGGACGCATGGCTTTCCTTCCGCGCTATTATTAAAAGTCCACGAAAGCATAAGACATGAGGAGCCCGCCATGATTAAGCCCATCATGAAATCCGAGTTCTTTTTGCGTCTGCCTTCCGAAGACGCGGGACCCGACGATGCCGCGACCGGGCAGGATCTCCTGGATACGCTCCACGAGCATGAGCGCGAGTGCGTGGGCCTCGCCGCCAACATGATCGGCGTGCGCAAACGCATCATCTGCGTAAAGGACGGCAACAGGACACTCCTGATGTACAACCCTCAAATTCTTGAGCAGGTCAATGCCTATCAGACGAGCGAAGGATGTCTCTCGCTGATCGGCGAGCGTCCCTGTACCCGCTATCGCCGCATTAAGGTTGAGTATTTGGACGAGAACTTCGTCCACCGCATCAAAAACTTCTCGGGCTACACCGCCGAGATCATCCAGCACGAAATCGACCACTGCAATGGCGTCGTGGTTTAGGCCACCTGCCAAAATGAGGGTACCGGAGGCCTCCCTATGGATATCAGTCGCTTTGGCGAATTCGCCATCTTAGCGCAGTCACGCACGTTTCTTGATGCGGCGGAACTGCTTTTCATGTCGCAATCAACCCTCTCCAAGCACATCATGGCAATGGAGCACGAACTCGGCTGCAAGCTCATCGATCGAAGCCAGCGCCACGTAACACTCACCGCGCAAGGTGAAGCGCTCCTCCCCTATGCGCAAAAAATTGCGACGCTTCAGCACCGCTATCTTGCCGCCATTCAAATAGGCGCAGGTGAGCCGCTCGAGCACCTCACCGTCGGTTCTATCCCCATTATGGCCCCTTATGGGATCACGGACGCCGTCATCGATTTTCAGCAGGCGAACCCCTCATATTCTGTCGAGCTCATCGAGGGCGAGGGCGACACACTCAAGCGCATGCTCCTGCACGAGGACATTGACCTGGCCTTCATCCGTGACGGCGGCGCCATCGAGCCGGAGTTCAAAAAGATTCCCTTTACGACCGACCGGCTCGTGGCCGTCCTTCCGCTCGACCATCCGCTCGCCGAACGTGACGCCGTTGAGATAGACGACCTTATCGACGAGAATTTCCTCATGCTTCCCCAAGGCTCGTTCGTAAGCGAACTCGTCCTTTCCCTTTGTCGCGAAGCTGAATTTGGCCCACGTGTTACGTTCACCGGCAAACGAGCCGAGAACATCATCTCCCTTGTCGCGCGCGGCGCCGGCGTCTCATTCCTCATGCGCAAGCCGGCGGAATCGCTTGCCAGCGGAAAGGTAGCCCTGGTGCCGCTTGAGCCCGCGACGACCTCCGAGGTCAGGCTCTACCTCAAGCGGAACGCCGCGCACTCGCAGGCGGTCGTCTCGTTCATCGGCTTCCTCCCCTACCGTCAGCTCCTGCAGGGCGACCGTACATCTTCCACCGCGGCACGACCGTCATAATCCCCGCTGCTCCACAACCGCAGACCTGTGTCCGCAAACACGCTGACAACGGCACATAATACAAATATGCCTCGGGCGGCACGTCGCCGTCCGAGGCATATTTAGTTAAAGTGCGCAGAAAGACTAGTCCACCGAGATGTTGAGTGCCTTACCGCCCTCGTCCTTCTTGGTACCGATCACCATAGCGGCGACAAGAGCCAGAACGAAAGCGACCACACCGGAGATGACAAGGCCGATAAAGCCCGTGTCGATGCCGGCAGGGTTAATAAAGCTCGGGAAACCGAGCGGGCCGGAGGCGCCGAAGGCATAGAGCTTAGCACCCATGAGGCCGGCAATGGCGCCGCCTACACCAGCGGAAATAAAGGTTGCCCACATAAGGCGCTTACGCGGCAGCAAGATGGCGTAAAGCGCAGGCTCGTTGACACCGAAAATCGAAGAGACAAGGGCGGGAATGTTGACGGCAGCATTTTCCTCGGAGTCCTTGGTTCGGATGATCATGCCAAGCACAGCGCCGGCGATGGCACAACCGCCTGCATACACGAGCGGGTTAATGAGGTCATAGCCGTAGGTTGCGACATCGAGGAACCACAGCGGGATGATACCCCAGTGCAGGCCGAACATGACGAGCAGGCTCCAGAACGTGCCGATGACGAAGCCGGCGATGGCGGGTTGGAAGTTGATGAGCATCAGAATGATCTGGGCAACGATGTTGGAGAGGACCGTCATGACCGGACCGACCACAAGCAGGCCAAGGATGCCGCAAATGAGGAGCGTCAGAATGTTGGAGAAGAACGAGCTCACAAGCGCGGGCAGCGCGTTAGAAAGGGCCTTGTGTACCTTGGAGGCAATCCAGACGATAAAGATCGCAGGCAGAATCGTCGATGAGTAATTCTGCATGATCAGCGGGATGCCAAAAATATCACCGTAGACATTGGACTCGAAGACCGTGCCGGCGCCGAGCGTGTAGAGCGGATCTCCGCCCATAAGGCCAACGAGCGTCGGGTAGACGAGGATACCACCGAGCGCCATTCCCATAACGGGCTTAAGTCCGAACTTCTTGGCCGACGTCCAGCCAATGATTAGCGGAAAGTAATAGAAGACCGAATCTCCGATTGCCGAGAGCGTCACATACGTATTGCTGTCCTTGGCAAGCCAACCGGCAACCGTGCAGAGCGCGAGCATCGACTTGATAAAGCCACCGGCCATAAGCACGCCAAGAACCGGCTGCAGAATCTCGGAAATGATGGCGAGCAGGCGCGAGAACGGATCGCCCTTCTTGACATTGTCGCCCTCATCGATATCGAGCGCGGGCTTGGTGTCGAACCCGCCAATCTGAACAAGGTCGTTGTAGACAGCCTCGACAGTGGCACCAATCACGACCTGATACTGTCCGCCAGCCTGGATGACGTCAACGACGCCCTTCGTCGCCTTAAGTTCATTGGTCTGGGCAAGTGATTCATCCTTGAGGTGGAAGCGGAGACGCGTAATGCAGTGGCTCACGTCTAACACATTGTCTCGACCACCGACCTTTGTGATGATTTCATCGCAAAGCTTCTGGTATTTCATGGAATTCTCCTTTTTCTGAGCGGGGTATAGCATCGATTTCAGGCCTCCGTAGTCGACGTGGGAGGGCAAGGAACCCGCTTCCCCCTTTGTAATCCGCGGACGCACGTACGCCCGGGATGGGAAACGGCAGAGAAGATGGAAGATGCCGATCACATGGCAGGGAGCCTCATTGGCCCATGTCACGCAATCAGGTCTACAGACGCGAATCTGCTGCGCCGAGAAGTCTCGTCGTCTGGCAGAACTTGTCACATAGACGTTCCGGTTCGCCCTGGGGAATCTGAGTACGCTCGGTCTCAAAGGAGAGGCCGTACTCGCGTGCCGGAAGGAAATACTCGAAATAGCCGTTGGTGTAACCGCAAACTATTCCCTCGACCGGGCATTCGCGCTTCATGCGAATACCCAGGTCGCTGCCGAGCTCACTCGGGAACACAAAGAGATGCAGGCCGCCCAAACTGATGACGGCACACTTAAGCGTGAGCGAAAAGTCGTCATGGGCAACGGTGTGATAGAACGTCTGAGGCTCGATGCGGTCGAGAACGACCTCGCGATCGAGCTTGATCTGGGAAATCGCCTCGGCAAGACCGGTCGAAACGCGCTCGACCTCGGGAATGCCGCGTCCCTGGCGAAAATTGCGGTCGCTACAGTCGCCAGCAGCACCGACGACCATGGCCGGATAGTAACCAAGACTCTGAGCGAGCTTTTTGCCGGTAAGACCGGCGAGTTCGCTCGTGAGCTCCGTGCAGTCGGGTCCGACGCAAGCGGAATGCACCGCCCAGTTCACAAAGCCCGCAAATGGCTTGCCTTCGGTATCGAAGAACGATACGACAATGACCTCATTGTCGGCGAGTTCACCTGGGATGATGCGGTTGTCGTAGAAACCGGTGATGACCTGCTTGCCCAAGCGACAAATCGCGGGCTGTGCGTTGGCGCGGCACTCCTCAAAGCATTGGCAAATGGTATCGAGGAACCAGCGGTAGTAGTTCTCGTCGAATTTTCCCGTCCACCAGCTGCGGTGGTAAGCGACGATTGAAGTATGGTCGTGCGTCGCCGAGAGCAAAACGCAGTCACGGTCGATTCCATAGCGCTCGGCGAGCATTGTCTTGACTTCCTCGGCCATGCTTTCCTCGAACTCGAGGACATCGGCATTAAAAAGAAACACTTCACGTTCGCCTTGCTGGAAGAGGATGGCGTTGGCGAAGACGTCATCATGGACGCCCGTCGCAGGTTCAAGACGGTTGGGAAGATTGCGGTAGCCAATCAGGTAGATGTCGCCCTGTGGGGTAATTTTGCGGCGCGCGTGTCCAATGTTCATGCACGTTCTCCTTCTGTGTCACGCCGCATTCAAGGCGGCAATGATGATTTCGACGAGGCGCTCATGGGATCCGGCGGCAAAACCGGAGTTCATAGCCTCATAGGTGATTTTTTCGTACGCGTCGGGAGCCGGTAGGTACTTCTGTCCGCCGTTGACGAGCGTGGCAAAGAACACAGAGCCGGACCGGGCGGCGCGCACAGTGGCGCCGAATGCACTCGAGACCTCGGGTTGTACGCCGACAAGCTCGACGTTTCCCAGCCGGAGCAGATAGACCCTCGTGCGCTGCTCGCCAGCGGCATGAAACTCATACGTTCGGTGCGGAGCCAAAGAGTGAAAATCGGCGCGTGTCTGAGCGGGCAGGAGAACGTCGACCGTGCGGGCATCGATGCCGGTAGCGTCATCCTCACGCGCCATGCGAGCGGCCTCGATCAAAGCATTGCCCAAGGCCTGCCCCTGCTGGTGCAGCATGCGGTATCCGTCCTCATGGGCATCGACCGTCTGCTTAACGCCGGCCGCATCGAACATGACGTTCATGGCGCGCTCCGCCGGACCTTGGTCGCCCGCGGCGCCTGGCAGCAACAGGGCAACGCCGCCCAGCTCGCGCTCGAGTGACATGGCGGCAAAACCAAAGAGGTCTCCGCTCGCCATGCGCCTCCCCTCGGAGTCGCGCGACCCGTCGAGCACGGAGGACTGAACGTCCGCCGTCGCGAGCACGGCAACATACTCGCCCCCGGCATCCCTTATGGCGAGTACGGGCATCGTGTGGTCGGCAAACCCCCTGGGATTCGAGCCCAACCACCAGCCGGCAGGCGTCTCAATGTCGCGATTAACGTTCACGGGGCATTCGCCCTCCACAGTGGCGAGCGTGGCAGAGTGAATGCCCGCAACAGCGCGCTCGACAGCCGTGCGGGCGGCAGCGACGAGCGCTGCGCGATAGCGCTCGTTGCGATTGCGGGTAGCATCGTCGGCAAGATGCCCGGGAGTGCGGACGTGAGGCATGGAAAACGTGTGGGTAGGAACCACCCAAGAATAAGCACCGCTGCAATTGGCGGCATCCTCAACAACCTCACGCAGATCGGCGAGTAGAGCCGGAGCGATCGAGGTGACCTCAAGCGAAAGGACGCAGGCGCGTCGCCCCGTCCCCTCGATGATAAGGGCACGGGCGAAGACCTCATGACGGAGTTCGTCGAAACCGTCGAACGGCAACACGTCCCCAAGATCGATGGCCACACGAGCGGCCCCAGCCCTCATCTCTCCTTCGCCCATGGCAGATACTCCCCTCTGATTGCCGCTCACTCGACACCGTACAGTTGCTGCGCCGTACCGCCAAGCACAAGGTCGCTGTCTGTATCGCTCAGATTTGCAGCGCGAACGCAGGCGACACCCTCGGTGAGCCACTCGCGTTTGACGGGATAGCTCGTGCCAAAAACAATATGGTCTGCACCCAGCACGTCAACCGCGCAGGCGAGGAGTGTCTTGCCCCAAGGCTGGGCATGGGACATGTCGAAATAGATGTTGTTCTCGAGGTGCCTGGAAACGGTCTCGGTATCGACCTGAAAACGGCCAGAAGCATCAGGGCGCTTGGGACCATGAGGCAGCAGCATCTCCTTGAACGCAAAGTATGCGCCGCCGAGCATGGAGTGGACCATCTTGATATTGGGATAGCGCTCAAAGAAATCACCAAAGATCTCTCGGCCGATCGCCGTAGTTTGGTCGACGCAGCGGCCATAAGAGCGGCGAAGGTTGTCGTACGCGAGAAGCGACTCGTTCTCGACCGGCACGGGAACATGGTGCACGTAAACGGTGACATGGCGTTCGTTCAGGTGCTCGAAAAAGCTCGAGAAGACCTGGTCGTCGAGATAGCGCTTGCCGTAGTGAGCGCAGAGCTGCACGCCCGCAAAACCATCGTCGAGCCTGCGGTCGAGCTCCTCCAAATTCGCTTTGGTGCCAAAGGGCGGCACGGCGACAAGCGGAATCAGACGGCCATTTGACGCCTTCGCGTCAGCAGCCATACCGTCGTTGAAACGCCGGCACATCTCGAGCGACATCCACTCGTGGCAGCCGGGGAGCTTGAGGATCGCCTTGTCGACCCCCGCCTCATCCATATCGGCCAAGCGCTTCTCGAGGGTGTAGTCGCCCTCAATGTAGTTAAGACCCGGAGAACCGGCGGGCATCTCGATCACGATCTGTCGTTTGCCGGCGGAATTCATGGTCAGATAGCCTTCGGTGTCATAGGCGCGGGGTACCTCGGCCAAAAACTGTTCGCAGAGCGTCTCGTCATGAAAGATGTGCTCGTCGAACCAGTAGGAATTTGCATCGATAATCATTGGTTGGAACCGCCTTTCATCTTGTTGAAAACATTCTAGAAAAGCAGGTACCCGGACATCAATTCCAGCTTAAGCCCACTGTATTCCATTTTGGAATAGAACTTACCGCTCACACGCGAACCTCGCCCGCTCAACGAGACAAGCGCTAACAGCACGGGCTTAGACAGAAAACGGTCGGCCCGCATCCGTTGCGGGCCGACCGTTTCATTACAGGCTACCTTTGCCGTTACGCCTGGCGGTAATGGTCAAAGAAGTCGGCGAGGTCTTCGAGGGACTCTTTGAGTACTTCCATGCGCGGCAGGTACACGATGCGGAAGTGGTCGGGCTCAGCCCAGTTGAAGCCGCCGCCGCGCGTGATCAGGATCTTCTTCTCGTGCAGCAGGTCGAGGGCGAACTGCTCGTCATCGGTGATGTTGAACTTCTTCACATCCATCTTGGGGAAGATGTAGAACGCCGCGCGCGGCTTAACCACCGAGATGCCGTCAATCTTGTTGAGCGCCTCATACACAAAGTTGCGCTGCTCGTAGACACGGCCGCCGGGACGGATGTAGTCGTTAACGGACTGATGGCCACCGAGTGCCGTCTGAACGATCGACTGAGCCGGCACGTTGGAGCACAGGCGCATGTTGGAGAGCATGTTGATGCCCATGATGAAGTCGCTCATGCAGCGCTGGTTGCCCGAAAGCACCATCCAGCCAATACGATAGCCCGCAATCATGTGCGACTTGGAAAGGCCGCTAAAGGTGACGCAGGGCAGGTCGGGGGCGAGCGAGGCAATCGAGACGTGCTCGTAGCCGTCCATGCAGAGGCGGTCGTAGATCTCATCGGCAAAGATCATCAGCTGATGCCTGCGTGCAACTTCGACGATGCCCTCGAGCACCTCGCGCGGATAGACGGAACCCGTGGGGTTATTGGGGTTGATGATGACGAGAGCTTTGGTCGCGCTCGTAATCTTGGACTCCATATCCTCCAAGTCGGGATACCAATCCGCCTGCTCATCGCACAGATAGTGCACAGGATGACCGCCGGCAAGGGTTGCGCACGCCGTCCAGAGCGGATAGTCGGGGCTGGGGATCAGAATCTCGTCGCCATTGTCGAGCAGCGCGTTCATCGAAAGCTGAATGAGCTCGGACACGCCGTTGCCCGTGTAGATATGCTCCATCTGAACGTTGGGCAGGCCCTTGATCTGCGAATACTGCATGATCGCCTTGCGCGCGGAGAACAGGCCACGCGAGTTGGAATAGCCTTCGCAGTCGGGCAGCTGCTGGCGCATGTCCTTGATGACCTCATCGGGCGTGCGGAAACCGAAGGGCGCCGGGTTACCGATATTGAGCTTGAGGATGCGCTCGCCCTCGTCCTCCATACGGGCGGCCTCGTCGACGACGGGACCGCGCACGTCATACAGGACGTTATCGAGCTTGGTGGACTTAGAAAAAGTACGCATGGTGGTGCTCCTTGCAATTTGAGCTGAGGGATGGGGTTCGGGCTTGGAATCGTTGCGGGGTGATGATGCCTCGCCTTGATCGGCGTCGCCGGCAAGCAGCCAGGTAACATCGACCTCCAAAATACGGGCGAGCAGCTCAGCCACATCGCGCCGCGGGATCGTCTTGCCGCTCACATATTGGCTCATCTGACTCTTGCCGAGTTTTTTGCCGAGCATCTCCGATGCGCGGATCACGTCCGACTGGCGAACGTCGCGATCGGACATAGTCTGTCGCAGGCGATCGCTAAACGTCTCTTGGGCCACTAGAACCTCCTTGCTGGCAAAGTACAATTTATAGAACACGAATTGAACCATGGTTCAATTTAGCAAGCAGTATAACGCGGCGCCTCATTCGAAAGTTCAATTTCATAAGAAAATGTATCGGACTCCGAGATTTGCCCAAAGCGAACAATGGTGTGTACACGTTTAGAGGTATTCGAGGAAACGGGCGGCGGCAAGCGAAACATCGGCCGTTCGATATATGGCGTTGATCTGCCGATGGGGATGTCCCTCGAGCGAACGCACGGCAACATCGAACTGACAACGGCGCAAGATGAGCGCGGGAAGAATGCTCACACCCAGGCCGTCCTCAACCATGGCCATAATCGCATAGTCATCCCAGGTCGACAGCTTAGAGCGCGCCGCCAGGCCCGCGCGGCGAAACAGCGGCGTAATCTCGTCATCGCTACCGCGTTCCAGCAGAATAAACTGCTCGTTGGCCAAATCGGCAAGGGAAACGACCTCCGCGGTGGCAAGCGAGGAGTCCGCAGGCACCACGGCCATCAGCTCATCTTGCACCAACGGCCGCGACACCATGCCGGCGCCGCGTGGCTCGCGCGGAATAAAGCCCAGGTCGCAGCGGCCTTCTGCCACCCATTGCTCAATCTCGGAGTAATCGCCCATCAGCAGCTCGTAATCGACATCTGGGTGATCGGCGCGAAACCGCGCAATCACCGGCGGCAGTACATGGGTCGCCACACTCGAAAACGTACCGATGCAGATTTTGCCGCGCATGAGCCCTCGCATCTCGTCCACGCGTCGCTGCAGACGGCCAAACTCTTCGCATAACGCCTCGACCGCCGGCATAACTTGCCGCCCATCGGCAGAAAGCACTACGCCCTCGCGGCTTCTATCGAGCACTTTAAAGCCCCAGTCGGCCTCTAGATCGGCCACCATACGGCTCACGCCCGACTGCGAATAGCTCAGCCGCTCGGCGGCGCGCGTAAAACTGCCAGCGCGCACGGTCTCGAGCAGGACCTGCATCTTTTGAACATTCGTTTCCACGGCACCCCTCCACCTATGCATGAGCTTTTGTCATGTTATCTATGCATTATATTCGCTTTTCTTCTATATCCAGTTCACCCATAGTGAACATGCTCGGATATAGAGGGGATGGAAGCGCATGAACAACGGACTGTTTACGTACTTAGCAGCATTGCTATTGTTTGGCTCCAACGGCATCATCGCCGCTGCCATCGCGCTGCCGAGCTCCGATATCGTGCTACTACGCACGTTTTTGGGCGCACTCTCGCTTGTCACCATCCTCGCCATCACCCAACGCCATAAGTTGCAGGCGCCATCTCGCCCCCGCGAAGCCGCAGCCCTCCTCCTCTCGGGAGCCGCGCTGGGCGCCAGCTGGATTTTTCTGTTCCGCGCCTACCAGACGATCGGCGTCGGCGTATCCTCGCTGCTGTACTACTGCGGCCCCATCATTGTCATGGCGCTCTCCCCGCTCATCTTTGGCGAAAAGCTGACCGGCGGCAAAATCGCCGGCTTTGTCGCCGTCGCCTGCGGTGCTTTTCTCATTGCAGCACAAGGTCTAGGCGGCAATATGCCCATTGCGGGCATCGTCTGTGGAATCGCCTCGGCCTTCTGCTATGCATTGATGGTCATCGCCAGCAAGGGTGCGCCGCACATCGAGGGCCTCGAGAACTCCGCGCTCCAGGTGAGCGCCGCCTTTGTGACCGCACTGGTCCTCACGCTCATCACGCAGGGCGCTCCCTCGTTCCTGTCCGCCGGCGTCGCCGCCAGTATTGATTGGCGCGCCGTCGCTATGCTCGGCGTCGTCAACACCGGCATTGGTTGCCTGCTCTACTTTAGCGCCGTCGCCAAGCTGCCCGTCCAGACCGTCGCCGTCGTCGGCTACCTCGAGCCGCTTTCGGCCGTCGTGTTCTCGGCCGCCCTTTTGGGTGAAGCCATAACACCGGTCCGCCTGATGGGCGCCGCGCTTATCATCGGCGGCGCGATTTTTTGCGAACTCGCCGGCAAACGCGCAAACGCCAAGGCTGGCATCGCCCAGACAGCACGTGCTTAAAAGCCCCTGCTTTGAAATGCTACCTGCGTAGATAAATAATCCCCAGCTGAGGATTATTGTCTAAAATAACCCGATGTGCCAAACTGCTCTTGTATGTATAAAGACGGCATAAAGTTTTTTGTCCTAGACAGATAACCGGATGTCTAAGGGAGTCCTCGTGGCACACAACAAACTGGAGGCAAACCTCCAAGGCCAGCATGGGCAGGGCGGGCACGGAGCCATTCCCCTCTCCGCTGGCATGCTGCTCGTAACGCTCGGCGTCGTCTATGGCGACATCGGCACGAGCCCCATGTACACTATGAAATCAATCGTCGCCAACAACGGCGGCATCGGTACCGTCAGCGAGGACATGATCCTGGGCGCGCTTTCGCTTGTCATCTGGACCATGACGCTCGTGACCACGGTCAAGTACGTGGTTATCGCCATGAAGGCCGATAACCACAACGAGGGCGGCATCTTCGCCCTGTTTAGCTTGGTGCGCAAAGTGGCGCCGTGGCTGATCCTTCCCGCCATGATCGGCGGCGCGGCGCTGCTCGCCGACGGCATCCTCACCCCCGCCGTCACGGTTACCACGGCCATCGAGGGCTTGCGCACTATCGAGTGGGGCCACGCGCTTTTGGGTGACGGCCAGACCAACGTAATCATCATCACCATCATCATTATCTGCGGCCTGTTTGCCATGCAGCGCGCCGGCACCTCGTCGATCGGCAAGCTGTTCGGCCCGCTCATGACGCTGTGGTTCCTGTTCCTGGCAGGCGCCGGCCTGTTCAACATGCTCGGCAACCTGTCCATCTTGCGCGCGCTCAACCCCATCCGCGGCATCATGTTCCTGTTCTCGCCCATCAACCACTCGGGCATTATGGTGCTCGGCTTTGTCTTTCTGTCGACGACCGGCGCCGAGGCCCTCTACTCGGACATGGGCCACGTTGGCAAGGCAAACATCTATGCATCCTGGCCGTTTGTTAAGGCGGCCCTTATCCTCAACTATCTGGGTCAAGGCGCTTGGCTGCTCGCCAATAACTCCAACCCCCAGATGCTCGCGATGGATATCGTCAACCCGTTCTATATGATGCTTCCCGAGCCCCTGCGCCCCTTTGCCATCGTGCTTTCGGCCGTGGCGGCCATCATCGCCTCGCAGGCGCTCATTACCGGCTCGTTCTCGTTGGTTTCGGAGGCAACGCGCCTCAACCTTATGCCGCACCTGCGCATCCACTACCCTAGCGACACCAAGGGCCAGCTTTATATTCCACTCGTCAACAACATCATGTGGGTCGGCTGCATCTTCATCGTGCTGCTGTTCCAGAACTCCGAGCGCATGGAGAGCGCCTATGGCCTCGCCATTACCGTGACCATGCTTATGACCACGACGCTTTTGACGAGCTATATCGTCGGCATTCTCAAGCACAGACTGGGCGCCTGCGTCTTCGCCCTGCTTTTTGGCGCCATCGAGCTCTGCTTCTTTGCCTCGTGCCTCACTATGTTCTTTGACGGCGGCTATGTGATGATCTTCCTGGCCGCGCTGCTGTTTGGCCTTATGTACGTGTGGCGTCGCGGTACCGCCATCGAGCGCACGCAAACGATCCTGCTGCCCGTCTCCAAATACATCGATCAGCTCAACCGCCTGCGCAACGACGAGACCTACCCCGTGCTCGCCGACAATCTGGTGTTCCTCACCAACAGCCCCGATCCGCTCACACTCGACCGCGACGTGCTCTATTCCATCCTGGACAAGCACCCCAAGCGCGCCAAGGCATATTGGTTCATCAACGTGCACGTTACCGACGAACCCTATACGCACGAGTATTCCGTCGAGACCTTTGGCACGGACTTTTTGTTCCGCGTGCGCCTGGACCTGGGCTTTAAGGTCAACCAGCGCGTCAACGCCTATCTGCGTCAGATCGTCGGCGACTTGATGGCATCGGGCGAGCTGCCGCCGCAACATCACACCTACTCCATCTACGAGACGCGCGGCAACGTGGGTGACTTCCGCTTTTGTATGCTGCGCAAGATGCTTGCCCCCGAAACGGACATCAACCGCAATGACCACCGCGTGATGGCCATCAAGTACGCCGTCCGCCGCGCCTGCGGAAGCCCGGCACGCTGGTACGGTCTTGAGAACTCGGCCATCATCATCGAGTACGTGCCGCTGTTTGCCCGCATGCGCCCGGCCGTTAAG
>CABQNF010000008.1 GCA_902465465.1 uncultured Collinsella sp.
CGTCCAACTACCAATACCTCGTTGACCTGCTGAGCTATGTCGCCGTGGGCGCACGCTCGGTAGAGAACCAGGAGCACCGTCTGGTGTCGAGCGGCATTTCGGTACCCGTCGGCATGAAGAATCCCACTGCCGGCTCTACCACCGTTATGCTCAACTCAATTTACGCCGCCCAGGCGCACCAGAGCTTCATCTTCCGCAACTGGGAGGTCGAGTGCGACGGCAACCCGCTCGCACACGCCGTTATGCGTGGCTACATCGGTCTCGATGGGCGCACCTACCCCAACTACCACTACGAACACCTGGAACGCCTGGCCGAACGCTATACCGAGCATGCCGGCTATGCCAATCCGGCAGCGGTCATCGACTGCAACCACGACAACTCGGGCAAGCGTCCGCTGGAGCAGTATCGCATTTGCAAGGAGGTGCTCGACAGCTGCCGCCGCAACGAGTCCATCTCCAAGCTGGTCAAGGGCTTTATGATCGAGTCCTACCTAGAAGACGGCAACCAGCCGGTCGACGGCGGCGTCTTTGGCAAGTCGATCACCGACCCGTGCCTGGGCTGGGAAAAGACCGACTACCTCATCCGCGAGATCGCGGAACGTATTTAGTTACGCGGTTTTACCAAACCGCGTAACTGCTCGACGCTGCAAACCCGCCAGAACGGCAATCTGCCTTTCAGCTTCGACGGCATGACCAAAAGGTCAATGCCGCCTCGCTTCAAGGCACCTTGCTCGCTCTGGCGGGTTTTCGCTGACGTTTTTCGACCTGCATCGTTGCCAAGGTTGGCACCAATGACTAATGCGGTAACTAGCTACGTCGGTCCGCTTGACCGGCTGGGTTTCTGAGGTGCGGCAGATTTCCGCGAAAGAGGAGGGCATAGACCTTAAGGGTCATGCCCGACGATTGAAGGGCAAGGTGCCGTGCCTCGGGAAGACAGACAGTTACGCCGAGGGCTCCTGCTGCGTAATGCAGTGGATATTTCCGCCACCGAAGACGACCTGCTCGGACTGAACGCCGACGCACTTGTAGACGCCCTCGCCCCAGACCTCGTCGTAGATCTTCTGGAGCGTGTCAACGGCAAGCTGATCGTTCTCGTCGCCGTACTGTGGGACGATAACGCCGTGGTTGGTGACCAGGTAGTTCATGTAGGAGGCGATCAGCGGCTCGTCGGCAACGCGCGGCTCGGCGTTCTCGTCGGCGTCGATGGTGTCGCAGGAAGCCTGGTCCATGAACAGCGGGTTCACAGGCATGCAGAGCTTGTAGACCTTCATCTTGCGGCCCTTGGCGTCAACGGCGTTGGAGAGGGTCTCGTAGACAGCGTGGCACTGCTCGTAGAACGGATACTCGGGATCGTCGGTCCAGATGCAGGCCATGACGCCCGGAGCGATGAACGTAGCGACATCATCGATGTGACCGTTGGTCTCCTCGGGATCGATACCCTCCTTGACCCAGATGACCTTCTCGACGCCCAGGTAATCCTTGAGGTGCTCGTCCATATAGGCGCGAAGTTCCTCACTCCAGGGCTCAAACTTCTTGTGGAACTTGGGCCAGATGGACTCGGGGTCCTCTTCCTCCTCCAGAACCGCAGAGCAGGTGCGGCCCGGGGAAAGCAGGCACTGGTCGGTCACGACCACGGTGCCTTCGCCGTCGACGGTGATGGAACCGCCCTCGAGGATCATGTCATCGGGACGATAGCGACGGCAGCCGGAAAGCTCAGCCATCTTAAGGGCGATTTGCTCGTCCTTGTCCCACGGGAAATAGAGGCCGTCGACGAGGCCACCGTAGGCGTTGAAGTGCCAGTGGTTGGCGCGCTTATCGCCCTTGCCATTGATAACAAAAGTGGCAGCGGTGTCGCGGAACCAAGCGTCGTCGGTGGTCATCTCGATAACGGTAACGTTCTCGTCTTCCTCAAAGGCAGCCTTGCAGTTGGCGTAGTCGGCCTGGTTGGCGCACATGGTGACCGGGGTGAACTCGGCAATAGCGCGAGCGATGGCGGCATACTGCTTCTGAGCCGGCTTGGCACCATGGGCCCAAGTATCGGTGCGATGGGGCCAGCCCATCCACACGCGATCCTGTGGGGCGAACTCAGCAGGCATAAAGAAGCCATCGGCCTTAGGGGTGGACTCGGACTCGGTGATCGTACGCATAAGATTTCCTCCAAATCGAACGATCGCTTGCTGCGGGCGGGTTACCCTCAGCCTAAAACCAAGAGATGGTAGGCGCCCGTTCCCCGGCAAAGGTCGGGGCGCCTGGCACCGGTTTTCACGGATGTCGCACCGGCAAGCGACGACGTAACCCGGTGCGCGGAGACAAAACGCACGAAGGATACGGAAGAGAGATTGGGGCGGGCGGTGGTTACCGGAGCAACAGCTCACACCCACCTCAGAGAAAGGTTAGCAAACCTGTTGCTTGGGCACGCCTCCGAAGAGGCTAGAGTGTCCCGAGTCGGGAGCGACAAGCCCGACGAAGCGTACGTTGGTACGCGAGGAAGGTTGGAGCCCCGAATCCGGGTGCTCTAGTCCTCCTCGGACTCCTCAGCGAGGCGCTGAGCAGCCAGCTCGGGAGTGAGACCCTTGTACTCGGTCTCGCGGCCCTTAGCACTGACGACGCGGACAACCTCGCCAATAAGCAAGAGCACGATGAAGATGACGATCATCGGGACCTTGTCGCCAATTTCGGCGGCGGAGAACGGGATCAGCGTTGCAACGATGGCAAGAACCAGCTCGATGCAGGGGATGGCCAGCATGACCTTCATCATGGCGCCCTTAAACGGGAACGTGAAGATGCGCTCACGGTTCGGGTCGTTCTTACGAAGGTTGAGGAACGCCGGGAACATCGGGATGTAGGTGAGCAGCAGGAAGACGACGGAGGTGCCGAAGAGCATCCAGAAGACACCGTTGGAGATGGCGTCGATGGGAACGAGCTGCAGGCAGAGAACCAGGGAGGCAACGATGGCGTTGACCAGGTTGGCGCCGTTGGGCATATCGTCCTCGGAGATCATCGAGGCGAAGACCTTGGGCATGTTGCCGTGCTCGGCAGCATAGCGAGCGACGGAGTTGACGCCGAAGGACCAGGCAGCCATGTTGGCGAACAGGGTGATCAGGAAGGCGATGCAGATGACCTTAAAGATCATGGAATCGCCCACCATGGTCTGGACTGCGACGATCATGCCGTAGTCGGGGTCGATGGAGTCGGCCGGCACGGCGGCGCCGATGCCGAAGCCGGCGAACAGGTAGATGACGGCGATAGCCACGCCGCCGACGATGATGGCCTTGGGAATATCGCGAGCGGGATCGGCCATGTCGTCGGTCATGGTGCAGATGACCTCGAAGCCCATGAAGTTGAAGATGATGATGGACAGGTAGCCGAGGGCGTTGGTGTTGGTGAGCTCGGGCAGAAAGGTGGCAGCGGACATGTCGTTCGCAAAACCGTTCTCCATGGCATACCAGATGCCCAGGGCGCCGACGATAACGGCAACGGCGACCTTGATGATAGCGCCTCCGTTGAGGACCCACTCGGAGTCGGCCGCCTTGGAGCGGCCCATGAGATACACGATCCACACAAAGGCAAGTTCGATACCCATCTTGGCGATTAGGTTGAACTCGACGCCAAAGACCATGCCCAGGATGTCGGGGAACATAGTGGCCAGCGAGGCGATCCACAGGGGGTAGTTGACCCAGTAGGAATACGAAATGCGGGCGCCCCACTTGTCGCCCAGGCCATCGCGTACCCAGTCGTAAATGCCGCCCTCGCCGTCATAGGTGGTGCCGAGCTCGGCGACAACCATGCCGTAAGGGAGCAGGAAGGTCAGGATTAGGAAGATCCACCAGAAGAACTGCTGGTTGCCAATGGCGGCAGCAGGTGCGGCGGCCTCGCAAACGAAGACGACGCAGATGATGGTCGAAATGACCGTCAAGAAGGAAAGCTTTTTCTTTCCGTCGCTCATGATGAGCTCCTTCGCTCAGTCTTGGACAGATCCGGGGCCTAAGGTATTAAGGCAATTGCTTGGGCCTCGGTGAGCGGGCGACAGGAGACGAGCATCCGCCGCCCGCAAACGTGCTTTTAGAAGCCTTGAGCTTAGAGCTGCTCGAGAGCCTCGAGAGCGGCGTGGAGCTCAGCCTTGGCGGAGTACTCGACACCCTCGTCGTTGAGCGGGGTGCGCTTGCCCAGGGCGGCAAGGAGAGCACGGATGGAGTGCTTGCGGTTCTCGGCCTCGACCCAGCACAGGGAGCGCTCGGGATCGTCCATGACCTCGTCGACGACCTCCTCGTTGCGGGTGGCCGGCAGGCAGTGCATGAACTTGGAGTCTGCGCCGGCGAAGTTCATCATGTCCATGGTGACCTGATACTTGGGATAGAACACGTCCATGTAGTTCTCGCCCGAAACCTCCTCGTCGTACAAGCCATACCACACGTCGGTGTAGATGAAGTCGGCGCCCTTGATGCACTCGGTTGTCGTCGGAGACCTTGCAGTTCTCCTCGGCGATGGCCATCATCTGCTTACCGAACTCGGCGCGCTCCTCGACGGTGCCGACGTGCAGGCCGCCGTCGGGGATCTGGTGGCCCTTAGGTCCAAACTGGACAAACTTCATGCCGACCTTGGAGGCGATGAACATGAGGGAGACGCAGACCTGGGTGGCGTCGCCGATGAAGGCCAGGGTGCAGTCCTCGATCTTCTTGCCCTCGGGGAGGTTCTCGAGCATGGTCATGAGGTCGCCCATCTCCTGCGTGGGATGGTTGAACTCGGACATGCCGTTGATGACGGGCACAGCGGAGCCCTCGGCGAGGCCGACGACGTCCTTGTGACGGTCAACGCGAGCCATCATGATGTCGAGCAGCGAGCCCATAACGCGAGCGGTGTCGCCCAAGGACTCGTGACCGCCGAGCTGGATGGTGCCAGGGCCATAGAACTGAGCATGACCGCCGAGGTCGGTCATAGCGGTCTCGAAGGAAAGACGGGTGCGGGTGGAGACCTGCTGGAAGATCATGCCAAGGCTCTTGTTGCGGAGCAGGTGCGGATAATAACCGTCAACCTTAATGGCCTTCTTCATTGCCAGGCCAAGATCCTCGATAGCCATGATCTGCTCTTTGGTGAAGTCGTTGGTGTCGATGAAATCCTTAGGCAGTGCCATGTCGATTTCCTTTCCGCCGGTCTTGCCGACTATTACTATGAGGCGCTCGAACATCACGCCTCGTGTTGACAAGACCATCATTCACCCGTATGCAATTTTCACCTAGTTTATTCGGGATTAAAGACCGTTCACGGAGTTACATCCCCTCTAAACCAATATAAACCCGCAGGCAGCTGGCTTGTAGGGGGTTTACCGTCTGGAACCGCGAACGGTATACGTCTATGCTGTATCTCGGTGTTTAATCCGCAATGAAACGACCGGCGGAGGCATGTATACCCTGGGAGGATATAGCGGGCTCCATAAGAGATCAAATGAGACAGGACGGTGACATATGGACACGCTCATGTTCTTCTATACCCAAGCGATACTCGTAATCTGTATTGTGACGGCAGTGCTTTCGCTTGCCGCCTACGCCTCGTCTCGTCGGCAGTTCTTTATCTATGGCAGCGGCGTTTTTATTTGCTATGCCATCGAGATGACCGAGATCTTCTTTTTTGAATACACGTTGCAAAACCGAAGTTTTCCGGCCAATGACTATTACTCAATTACCATGCCTGTAATGCGGACCCTTGTGGCGACCGCTTCACAGGCTTTTATTTGGGCCATTGCCATGGACTTACTTGATAAGCATTCCAAGAAGTTGTTCGCCATCCCCGTTTTAACGTTTTTGCTGTGCGAGTCGCTGATTATCGTCGCTGTCCCCTCCGGCCCCATGCATCAGTGGCTCTACTACACGATGCGTCAGGCATTCCTTGTCTTTATGGGACTGTATATCTTTTGGACGGCTCATAAGAGTACAAAGGTTGAGCTGAAGGCACGCGTTAACAACCAACGAAAGCACATGATTATCGGCGCTATTCTGGTCGGTTGCATCGTTGCCGAGGATTTCTACAACATCCTTGTCGTCCCCATGAGTCTGGCGCCCTCTTGGCTGCAGCTATATCTGTCCGAGCGCAACTTTAGCGAAAACGTCTTTGCGTGCTACTTTGCGATTCTGCTGATCATCTACTCCTACCACGTGCTTTCAATCCGCATGCAGGAGGCGCCCGAGGAAAAGAACGTCAGCGATCTTGATCGGCACATAGAAGAGCAGATGCCCTTCTATCGCAACGCCTACAAGCTCTCCAACCGCGAGACCGAAGTCATGCGTCTGGTTGTGCTGGGCAAGTCGAACCAAGAGATTGCTGACGAGCTATTCCTTGCCGTGGGCACCGTCAAGACCCACATCCACAACATCCTGGTCAAAACCGAGCAGCAAAACCGCACCACGCTCATCCTCCACTTTTGGAAGCGATAACCCGCTAAAAAGGGACAGGTTTATTTTGGCAGGTTTTATCTGGGCAAACGCCAACCGCCGCAAGGGAGCTGCTTTCCCTCGCGGCGGTTTTCTGGCTCACGCTTTCTTTCGTCTCAATCTGTAACATATGGAGACCAAATCGCCGTCTTACTGTTACAGATCGAGACGAGCTACAGAACGCGCGTCGAATAATCTCAATCTGCAACAGGTAGAAGCGTTTTTGCCAGTCAGATGTTACAGATTGAGATAAACGCAGGAGCGGCAGCGTTAGATCAATCCTCCGCAAAGTAATTCGGAGAGAATCTGGTCCTAGGGTTATCTACCAGGTACGATACGTGCACTTATATTTCGTCTCAAACCCAGGCATTCCGTTCCCGCGTGGGCTTAACGCTGCACCTGTATAGAGGATCGTTTGCCCCGTACGAGAATAAGAGGTTTTGAAAGACAACCTCTTGTATGTCTGGTCGAAGCAATCAACATTCTCGCTCGGGTAGCTCGCGGTGGAGAACGATTTGTAGGTGTCCAAGACATCCGCCGTCACAAGACGACAAGGTGCAACAGAACCCGTATCTGGCTGCGCCGTCGCATAATTGGGAATTGCGCCCATCGACAGTGCAAGCATAAAACATGCGGCCAATGCCTTCACCAAGTTCTTCGATATATGTCGTTTCATGGTTGTCTTCCTCTCCTAGTTTTTGCTGTCGTTCGTCTTGAAAAGCTGCGCGTACACATTACCGATCCATTTCGAATCACCTCCCATTTCTCTGGTAACGACACGCGAGTCATCCCCTGTGAGCAATACGGAGGCATCGCAGAGCGATTCGAGGTTTCCGATAAGATGAGAAGAGATAATGACATGTGCTCCTCTACCCGCTTCATCTCTAAGAGCATTCGAAACGATTGCGACATGTCCCACATCAAGCGCATTCATGGGCTCATCCAAAAGGACGACTTCGCAATAAGACATATAGGCCATCGCAACATTAAGCAATTGTCTATTTCCATCAGACAACCTAGATACGGGCATATTCTTCAACTCAGTCAAGTCAAAGAGATTAAGCACTTGATCCAAGGTACGAGGCGAATGCCAAATTTTCTTGCATCGATCGAGATGGAAAGCAACGGTCATGTGCCGAATCAATAGAGGCGGCCCGTTCGGAACTAAGAAGAAAACCTTTCTCATTTGCTCACAGTCAACGCACGCTTTCGCATGAAAACAGAGAGAACCTGACACGCGCACTGATGGCCCAGCATCTCCCCAAAGAGTATTCAGTAGCGTAGTCTTGCCATGTCCATTTGGCGCGACAAGACCCCATATCTGGCCAGCGGGCATATCAAACTGCAATCCCTTTACCAGCTGGTTTTTTCCAACCGTCAACGCATCCAGCGACAGAGAGAGCAAGCTTTTCTCGCCCAAACTATCCGGGCGAATATGGTTCCAGGCCCAGCGATTCTTGCTTTTTAGACACGAAAACGAAATGACCCCCAACGCGCAAACAGCAAACGCGCCCATCACGGCAAAGAGGCAGTGCGATGCACTGGCTTCAGGAACGAGAGATACCTCCGCTCCATTGGCGTAAGATGCGCCGCCGAGCGCAAACGAAAAGGCAGAATAGCTCGACACCATATACGGCAGCAACGCATGCCATGGAGCATCTTTGCTCGCATAAAACGGAAGCTGGCTTATGCCCCCCACAAGAGCGATCACCATGGACGAAATGGCCCTGTTTCTGCTTCCGGCGTACACGCACACGCCCAAGCAAGCAAACATCATCGACAGCACAGCTTCAAAGACGGCAAATAGCCCTAGCTGAACTAACACAGTTCTTTCGACTACGTCACCATACTGAATGAATACGACTGGGTACTCTGTCTGACCTACACCGTTAAACACCGTTGCCAATACAAAACAGGGAGCCAACGCCAGAACCAAAACCAGCATCGATGCAATACCAGAGACGAGAACGCGGCATGCATTCATCTCTAACTTTGACAACAACGCTCGATCGTAGAACCGCTTTCCGTCCCCCTCAAGCGACATATAGAGGACGAGGACCGGGACCAAAAGCCACGCTATTGCAGGAACAGCGCCGCAATAATATGCGAGAAGAATCATCCCGGGCATTTTTGTTGTTGAGTCGTACGATTCCGGATGGGCCAGCATCGATATGGCTCGGGGAAGACGTTCTTGGGCTTCAAGCGATAACTCCGAATCAACACCATTCAAATAACCGAGTCGGTATTCCTTGAGCAATAGATTGTCGTAATCGGCAATCGCATCGTAATACTCTCTGGAGCCCGCCTTGCTTTCAAGCGCCCGATCAAGGCACGCCCTTTCGTCGGCAATGATGCTGTTGAGCTCCTGTGGGGCAGTGTCATAAACGCCGTCAGAGACTTGAGAGACCAAAAGGGCTCTCTGGTCTTCGATGGAAGCTCTACCATATAGATAATCTGCTCCCGTTGGAACGGATAGAAATACCGGGATGCAGAATACGAGCGCGAGCAGCGCCGTCAGCAACATAATTCCCCGGTTGCGCGCAAGAACTTCTAAATTAAGCCGTACATATGTGAGGCAATCACAGGTCTTCACAGCAAGCACCTCCGGTTCGCAACACACGAGTCGTCGGACCCGTTGTCCGGAAGTATCGCCTTCATCGTCAGAACTGTCTGTAGACGTGTAGGATGGATTTACAATCTTATTTGTCTACAGGCTTCTACCTGCTATTTTCTATAACATCTGCCATAAGACTAAAAACCCTATCTCTAAGTTCACGCTCCGAGTGAACTCCAAGCAAGGCATAGCTCTTGCTCTTGGCCTCTTTGACGGTTCCCCGAGCAACGTTAAGATGCGCGCAAATCTCGGTGGTTCTATTGCCATCAAAAACGCATGTCATGATATCGGCATAAAGCGGTGTGAAACCAAGCCTCAAGAAGGCCTCACGCACGGTATCGCGTCGATCACCCACCCGAACCGTATCTTTCGAACGCAAGAATAGCAGCGAATTAGCCATAAGGATAAGTACGACAAGGAACGCAGTCACGCGTAAGGCAGGCATAAGGCCGCCAACGGCCTCACCGCTCCCAACGGACTCAAAGAAAATGTACAGTCGACTTACCACATCGTGAACCCAGAACGCTGCTCCAGCACCCACAGACACCGAAGAAAGGGTGAGTTCAGGCGAAAGGCACAAGTGCATTCCAGACATCCACCGTATAGCCGCACGGCAACACAGGGCCACAAGCACTATTGCTATCGATAGGATTATCGCATCATGCTCAAAGCCGAAGCATACGAGGATTTCCTCGATGCCCATTCCAGACGCATACATAAACAGGAAGCAGACGAAGACTATCCTGCAGTCCTGATTGAACGATGAGGACTTCAGCGATTCTGAACGGTGATCATGGCCTTTTATTGCGTCAAGATGCCACGCATCCTTTGACAAGAGAAGTCCAGCCGTCGCCTCTGAAATGCTTTTATATCCGGTTTTAGTCAAGGCCCGCGACAAATAGGTACGGGCAGTAGACGGGGAAATGTCCAAGGCAGAAGCAATCTCCTCGTACGTTTTTCCCTCTATCCTCATAGAGAAAACCGCGGACTCCCTTTGAGAAAAACCCGAAGCCGTAGGGATATCGGCAACTGCAGAGTGTTTTCCTCCTAATTTGGCGGCCGCAGAAAAAGCGCTCGTTAAGTCGGGGAAAAATCGCGTTATGGCCCTGGCAAGGATACTGCCCAAAACGGTAACCAGAAGCAATACGATCTCTTGATGCCCACCAAAGCTCAGGAGCACAGCTCCGATGTTTATATTGCGCGAAAACAAACAATCCGTATCGAGAATAACGGCGGCATTACCAAACGCAAGAGGTTCGACGAGCAAGGCAGCAACCCCCATCTCGGCGTTAACGGAAAGGAAAGAACCGATGGAGTCCATCAACGGGACGAGAAGAAACTGAAGGCCAACAAGCAAAGCAATCAAGAGTACAACGGGGCTGTAAAGTGCGAGCTCAGGATACCCGTGGAGAGCAGAGCCATCGGCCACATGTTTCCCCTTTAATCCCGCACGTATGTTTGCGAATTCACCGCCAAGCGCCCAAGAACAGCAAGCGACAAGCAAGGGGGCTAGTAACAACAAAATGAACGCGAGCGCCGAAACCACAACATGAAATTGATGAAAGACATTAAGAGATATCGTGTACATCACAAGAAGTGCAATGTCTACGAGCATAAGTCCAAAAAGCCTTTTGGAAATACCCTGTCTCACAGGGCGAGAGATGAGGCCCACACAGAAGCCCGAAAGCAGATGCAGACCGATAAGAACGGTGCCAGAAAGGCCCGTATAAATACTTGGCGCTACACAATACAGACCAGCCGCCCCTATAAACAACATAATTGAATGCCAGAGGAACGAGCGCGTCACGTTTTGCAGGGTAGCTGCCTCGGTTGCCATAAAATCAAAGCTCCTAGATAGCATTTTGGTTATTTTAACATCGTTCCCGGCGTTAAAAAACTGTTACCCGAATTAATCAATATCCCCCCTCCACCAAAAGGCACCACGCTGATCCTCCACTTTTGGAAGCGATAACCTGCTAAAAAGGGACAGGTTTATTTTGGTAGGTTTTATCTGGGCAAACGCCAACCGCCACGAGGGAGCTGCTTTCCCTCGTGGCGGTCTTCTAGCAGAAAAACCAAGTGAGTAGGCTTTTTGCAGAAGGCCGAGCACGCCCTAAAACGCCACAGCTCTGACCTGCAGTTTTATAGATCATTTGTCGCGATGTGCTCGGCAGGTTCAAAAAAGTCTACTCACTTGTATCTGAGACGCACCAGATTGGCAAAAACCGCCGCGAAAGGGCCCCTGGTCCCTTCGCGGCGGTCATACGCCTCTAATTTTGCGACGGTTTTGCCCGCTTGTTATTCGCTGTAGCGGGTGGCGATGGCAGCTTGCACCATGCCGGTGCTCATGAGATAGGTCACCAGGAAGTAGCCGCCATAAGCTGCCAGGAAGATTGCGCAGGTGAGGCCCACGGTGCCGCCGATGCTCATATTTCCGAAAATGCTCACCAGCTCGATGATCACCTTAAGTGCCACAAAGGAGTGCGCCAAGCCCACCGCCAACGGGAACAGGAAGAATACCGCTTGCTGCGCCATCACCGAATGGCGAATCTGGCGGTCGTCACAGCCGATCTGTGCCAGCACACGATAGCTGCGGCTGCCGTCGGCCACGTTGGAGAGTTGCTGGATCGACAGAATCGCCGCGCATGCAACAACCAATACAAAGCCGATGTAGATGGCTAGGTAGCTAATCAAGCCGTTCATCTGCGCTGCCTGCGTGTACATCTCGGAGCGTGTGATGAAGGTTCCCCACGACCCCGGCTCCTTGCCGTCAACGAGCAGATTGTCGAGCAGAGTGTATTTAATGCTCTCGTCTGCCTCGGTCGTATCCATCCCCTGTTTGTAGTTAACGAGCAGGCTACTGGAATACGGCTGCAGATTAAGTTGGGACAGCAGCTCGTCGGCAACGACGACGGTACCCGGATTACTGCCCATCGCCGAGTTGGCGATGGCCGCCGTATCTTCGTCCGACTTATCGGTTGCGGGCTTGAGCTCATGCTCGCCCAAGGTAAGGGCATGGCCGCCAGCCATATACTTGGTGTACAGGTCGACCAGCTCGCCGCCCATATCACACGTGAGCAGATACTGGTCGTGACCGATGTGCACCGGCTCCTCGCCCATCATCTGACGCAGTTTGTTGTACTGACTCGCCGGCGTCACATACAGACCCATCGCATCGGCATTGCTACCCCCGAACGCCTTGGGAAGCTTTTCGCCCATGATCTTGCACATCTCACTTGGGGTCACCGAAGGATTCGAGCCGCCAACTGGGTAACTCAGATATGAATCGATCTGCACATGCTCACCGGCAACATCGGCGATATTGACCTTCTTGCCGGTCTCGTCGTTGTTGCCCTCCGACTTGCCCTTACCGTGCCATGCGGGGTACAAATCGACCGTACTATCGGCCAGCACCATGCGATCGGCTTCAGACGGATTGACATACTCTTTGTAGTAGTCGAGCGTATCGGGCGTGTAATAGGCATACGTCTGAGACACGTCAACAGGGTTATAGCGCTCCAGGTTTTCGTTCATCACGTTGGCAATCGACATACCGCACGTCACCGAGGTGATGGCCAAAAACAGGAGCATCGCGATGACGCCCATCGAAAAGCACACCGTGTTGACCTTGGCCGCAAGCTGGCGCACGGTAAACATATTGAGGCCGCGCCAATACACGCTGCGCAGGCTCTGCAGCAGCTTAATGAGCATGCCCGAGAGTCCCCAGAACAGGGCAAAGGTGCCCACGGTAACCATAGCGGTTGTAATACCAAACTGGTTCATGGCCTCTTGCAGCTTGCTGTCCGTCGCGGTTAGCGGGAACCCATCACGTAGCAGACGGTAATAGGCCACGCCCACAAGCGCCACGCCCACGGCAAAGATGGCAATCGCGATCCAGGGGTTGCGTGTCTTGATGCTTTCGTTGCGACGCTCGGCACCCATAAGCTCGATGAGTTTAGTACGACGCACGGCGCGAAGGTTCAGCAGCAGCGTGAGCACAAACATTACGAGCATGCAGGCAAGGGTCAGATTGAACGCATGCACCGAGAAAAAGAAGTGGAAATTGGCGATTTGTGTCTTAAAGAGCGAGGCCGTAAAGAACGTCATGAGCTGGGAGAGTCCCACACCCAGCACAATGCCGGCGACAAAGGCCACGACCGAGACAATCACCGTCTCGAGCGCCATGATCGTGGCGACGCGCCCGCGCCCCATGCCGAGCACCTGGTACAGGCCAAACTCCTTCTTGCGGCGTTTCATGATGAAGTTATTGGCATACACCATTAAAAAGGCCATGACACCGGCCAAAAAGTACGTCAGGTTGCCGAGCATGCTGCCCATAACCTGCGCCAGGCCCTTTTCATCGATGCCGGCGATGTCGACCTGCATCGAGATGGTGTTAAAGGCATAGAAGACCGTGACGCCCAGGGTGAGCGTCAAAAGGTAGACGAGGTAGTCGCGGCCGGCGCGGCGGACGTTGCCCCAAGCGAGTTTACAGAGCATCGGAGCCCTCACCGCCCATCATGGCAACGACCTCCATAATGCGGTCGAAGAACTCTCGGCGGTCGGTGTCGCCGCGGCGCAGCTCGGTGAAGATCTTGCCGTCGCGGATAAACAGCACGCGGCTCGTGTAGCTGGCGGCAAAGCTGTCGTGCGTGACCATGAGCACGGTGGCGCGTAGGCGGCGATTGAGGGCCTCCAGGCTCTCGAGCAGCAGGCGGGCGCTCTTGGAATCGAGGGCGCCGGTGGGCTCGTCGGCCATGATCATGGTGGGGTCGGTGACGAGCGCGCGAGCTGCGGCAACGCGCTGCTGCTGACCGCCGGACATCTGGTAGGGATACTTGTCGAGCACCTGACTGATGGACAGGCGCGCGGCCACATCCTGCACGCGGGTCGAGATCTCTGCCGAGTTTGTGCGGGCGATGGTGAGCGGCAGGGCGATGTTCTCGCGTGCCGTGAGCGTATCGAGCAGGTTGGAGTCCTGGAAGATAAAGCCGAGCTCCTCGCGGCGGAACTGCGAAAGCTTAGCCTGCTTCATGCGCGTCACGTCCTGCCCATTGATGCGGATCGTGCCACTTGTGGCGCTATCGATGGTCGAGACGCAGTTGAGCAACGTCGACTTACCCGAGCCCGAAGCGCCCATGATGCCAACGAACTCACCGCGGTTGACGGTAAAGCTGACGTCGTTGAGCGCGCGGGTCACGTTGCCTAGCGCTCCGTATACCTTTTCGAGATGCGCGACCTCCAGTACCGGGGTCGCCATGTGCGTGGTTTGCATACCGAGTCCTTTCTTGCGATTAGTCTACGGCATCTATGGTCGCAAGAAGACGAGTCGGCTACCATCGATATGGCTTACGCTTGCCTTACCGTTGTGTAAGGTACGGGTAGCTACCCTGCCGCGTGTTGATGTTGAGAGAGGACTCCTGTTGAAGACTGTTCATGTTGCCGCTGGGATCATTCGCAAGGAAGGATCCGACGAGCTACTTGCCGTGCAGCGCGGCTACGGCGACATGCAGGGACTTTGGGAGTTTCCCGGTGGCAAGCTCATGCGCGGCGAGTCGCCCGAGGACGCTGTGCGCCGCGAGCTTATGGAAGAGCTGCAGGTGAAGGTCACCAACCTGCGCGATTTCTATACCGTTGAGTACGATTACCCCGATTTCCATCTCTCCATGGAGTGCTACTACTGCTCGCTGGCCGATGAATCCGATGAGCCCCAGAAGCGCGACCGCCAGCTCGATATCCGCTGGATTCCACGCACCTCACTTGCCACGGTGGAATGGATGCCCGCTGACAAGGGGCTCATTGATGCCCTGATTGAGCTGAAGGAAGACCGGCTCG
>CABQNF010000009.1 GCA_902465465.1 uncultured Collinsella sp.
GGGCCGTATTTTGACTGAAAAGGGCAACGAGCTCGTCCGCAGCCACTTTGCGGGCGACCTGAGCTCGCGTCAATACAACCCCATCGCCGTGATCCCCATCATCCAAAACGATGTGAACCTGGGCGGCATTGCTGCGCGCGCCAACAAGGGAGATGCGACGGTCACCGAGTGCTACTTTAAGCCGAGCGTGAGCCTGTCTGGCAATAGCCAGGGCAATCCTGCCAAAAAGAAGATCCCCTCGTTTGGCGGCGACGGTACCACCAAGGGCGACGGCTTTGGCCCGTGGGACGACGGGCGCTACACCACGCGCGAGCTGTGGGAGGAGCACGACTACGACTTCTGTGCCGGCACCATGCGCTCGACCGCTAACGATGAGGCCCTTGGCGGTTCGCATGCCAACGAGTGGGCGATGGATTACAGGCTGAATATCCCCGTGCATGGCCAGAGCGTTAAGGCGACGATTGATTTTCCCGGCGCGGGTACCGCGACAATCGAGAAGACCAAACTTGGCAAAGAGCAGGCGACCACGGATCCGTACGCCTTTGCCGTGAGTGCCGTGCTGGCGGGAACTGCCCAGGGCTTGGCCCAGGGCGATACATCGGTGACGTTCAAGCAGGAGACCTCCGCAAAGCCTGAGGGGCTGAGCGAGGCGAACGGCGGCTACCGCTTTATGGGCTGGTTCCGCGAGCCCGATGTGCGTGTGAACCGAATCGGACAAGACAACAGCTGGTTTGATGGCAAGACCGATGATGCTGCTGTGAGGGATGGCAAGCGCGTTCAGGACAACACGAAGCACGAGGCGACCTCTATCTACACTGCCGACAACGGCAAGGATCATGCCGAGAGTGAGGGCTTCAAGGGCAATGACCTCTTTATCGCTTCATACGAGGCGCAGGTGCTGTTCTATAACGTTAAGGGCGAGACGCTTGATTGGAAAGACGGCAAGGCACACGATCCGTCCACGGACTGGTACCGCTATGGCGTCGGTTTGACGCCGGCTGCCCCCGCGGATCGCGGCGGCTTGCCGCCTACCGCGACGTTTATTGGATGGACCACGCAGCCGAACGCCGATAAGAGCATGAATGGCGCCTATGCTGCCATTACCTCAGATCAGCTGGCTGATCTGAAAAACAAGGGAGCTTTTTATCCTGCGGGTAGCGAGATTGCCGTGGTCGGCCCCACCGATTTCTATCCCGTGTACAGCGACTACGTTTCGAACATCATGACGGTGTTCGAGGGCAATGAGCAGGACAAAATCGACAATGAGACCCTACGTGACGGCGTTGGCAAAACCAAAGTCGACGTCCAGACTGCCGGGGACGGCACCAGCGTCTACACGGTACAGGTGCGCGACACGGACGGTACGCCCCTGTCCGAGGGCGGTAAGCTGCCCGATGGGTATCGCTTCCTGGGCTGGTACGAAAACAAGCGGGTCGCCGATGGGTCCACGGTTGAGGTCCGCATAAGCCGAGACCCCAGCTATACACTCCCTGCCGATGTCGATCTGACCGTGCCGCACACCTATACGGCGCGCTTTGAGTACCGAGTGGATTATTACGTTCGGGCTTATACCAACCATGGGTTTACGGACAGCAAGCTACTTTGTTCCGTTTGGAATCGCTATCAAACGCCCTTTGAGGAAAACCTCGGTAGTACCTTCGTGCGTGAAAACGTCGTCCACTGGGGTCCGGAGCATGTTGACCACGGTATAAAGGATAGGTATGACGAAACGTGTGACACGCGCTTCACGAAGGAAACCCTTGTCGTGAGTCCCCTTAATGCGTACTCGCACAACGTTAAAAACGATACGGGAGCCGATACTCTAAAAGACCTCTATGCCGATACCGATTTTCCAGGCGCTGCAACGCTAAGCGATACCTGGACTTCGGCTTCGCTGAACGTAACGGTCAAACTGGTGAATGATCGCTATCGCCTGAATTTCTGGACGCTTGAGCGCGGCAATGGCTGCTGGACGTATGTGAAAAATCCCATCGAAAGCACGATGCTGGATCTCGATACGAAGTATTACGTTCGCGCGATGATTACTACAGACGTTAACTTCTACAACAAGGACAACACAATCCTGAAGGCCGCTACGCGTCGTTACGAAAGCAACCTGCTGCAAAATAAGGTGAATGGATCAGACCCTACGTACACGTATTACTACCCGCACGTGAACACTTCGGTTGAGGCAACAGGGGACCCGCAGGATGAGCCAACTGGTTCTTATGAAAGCCCCTTGACCCTTGAGTCTTCGCCGACTGATGCCGAGATGGCGGTGCCGGGTTATAAGTTCCTGGGCTGGATTTCGACCGCCGAGGTCAAGAAGGATTCTGCCGTCTGGAAATATATCTATGATGTCGCCAACGACCCCTATGTGACGAGCAATCCGGAAAAGGCGGCGCCATACTTGGCGACACCTGACTCCAAGGTCACCAAGTGTCAGGATGCTTATCCCGTCTACGCAAAGTACGACGTCAACTACACCACCAACCTGCATCGCGCCGGTTTTGAGGGCACTTCCGAGGTAAATGTTCCTAGGTATGACATCACCCCCGCTCTCAATGCGGACACCGATCCCGCCACGGCAACGGTGACTCCTGATACCGAAACGACGGTATACAAGTCCGGCAGCGAGCGATACAAGCTGGACAGGGTTGAAATCGAACTCCCGAATGGTGAGGTTAAAGAGCTCAAATCTAACGGCAATAACTCATATTCCTATCAGGTGAAACCCGGCGGCGCCTATACATTTGTAGCGTACTATTCGCCGTTGGCGGTCGTGTATCATCTCAATGCCAAAGATGTGGATGGCAAAGTTGCTCAGAAAGGCGATATGCTCGGCAACCTTGATGGCGGCATCCCGAAGCCTACTTATGACGTCAGCACTATCGATGCGGATACAGGAGGTGCGTTCAACGTCTTCGTGGGCTGGACGGAAGCCCAGCCGGCACCTGGCAAGGGCTATGTCGCTTGGTCGGAGGGCATCAGTATGGTGAGTGCTTCTACCGTGGTCAGGGCCCCCATGGAGCTGTACCCGGTCTACCGTCCCAGCCTGGTTACCGTTCGATCGAACATCGACTCTAAACTTGCGAATCCCGATCTTGTCCGTAGCCTCGGCCGCACTGATTCCGGCGATCAGATTTCTCTTGAGGTCAAGGCCGCCGAGGAGGTTGAGGGCACTGACGGCACCAAGTACGACTTTGTCGGCTGGTCGCGCGATTATGTCAATGACGGGCAGTACAGCCTGATGACTGACGATGAGAAGTATCCCCTCGAGGGCAGCGAGCCCTTTGAGAGCGTGACCTACACCGCGGTGTACAAGATCGCGCCGCATAAGGTGCGCTATCACGGTGTCGACGGGTCGGTCATCTTTACGGCGACGGTCGACTCGGACGACGAGCGAGCGACGGGCGCGGGTTTCGTTCATGACGTCGATGTTCCCAAGATGGATGAGGGTGGCAACCCGGTCTTTGATGACAAGGGCGATCCCGTGATGGAGCAAAAGTCCGTCGCGTATGATCCGGACGCTTATTCCAAGATCGTTGCGCAGCTCGATGGGCGGGCGGCGACCAGCGGTGACGTGCGCGAGCTCTTCCTGGAGTGGCGATATGTGGGTGCCGATGGCACTGCGAAGTCTTGGAATGGGTTTAAGGGCGAGCCGATCACGGGGGACATGGATCTGTATCCCGTGACGTATCGCGTGACCGCCAACGACACGTCAGATGCTGCGAACCCCGTAGCCATGACCGCGAAGCTCAAGTGGCTGCTCGATCCCACTGCTGCCAATACGGTCGATGACAATGCCGATAAGGCGCCGTTTAAGGTTTGCTTTGCCGAGCCGTTTATGGGAACGCAGTTGACTGTCACGGTTAAGCAGGCGAGCTATGGCCCCAATGCATCCGTGACGGAGGAACCCGTAAACGGCAAGCTTGTCTCGCTCTACAGCCTGGGCTCGGGTAACGGTTCGTTCGACTTGGCCAACCGTCTGGATTCCAAGACGACGGGCGAAGGGGAGCAAGGCGACGGCAATGCCGTGTTCGACTTCGCCAAGACCCATGCGCTGACGATCGTCAAAAAGACCACCGATGCTAATGCCATGGGACAGACGTTCCGCTTTAAGGTGACGAAGACGGCGGAGGGAGCCTCTCCCGAGACGCGCGTGGCCGAGGTGAAGGTCGATAAGCGGCAGCAGGAAAACGGTGAGACCTGGTATGTCGGCAGCGTGCAATTTGCCGCGCCGACGGGCATCTATACCGTCGAGGAAGATACGGCTTGGGCATGGCGCTACGAGGGTGAACTGAGCACGCCGGGCAAGGCGCCCGGTAAATCTGCCGAGCTGGCCATCTCGTCCGCCTCGAGCGCGGGCGACACCGTGGTGACGTGCGTCAACACGCGCGCGAAGGACAAATGGGTCGATGGCGGCTCGCGTGCCAAGAATGTTTGGGAAAACGGCACGCTGAGGAGGGAGGACTAGGATGACTAAGCGCAAGCGGATCGTCGCCCTCCTTGCCGGCGTTCTCCTTTTGGCCGGCGCTGCCGGCACCTTTGCGTGGCTTTCGGTTACGGGCGTGCTGGTCAACGAGTTTGGCTTTGGCTCGGTGTCGCCTTCGGTGGACGAGACGCTCAAGGACAACGTGAAAAGGGATGTCTCGGTAAAAAACACGGGCTCGGCTCCGGCATACCTGCGTGTTGCGGTGGATATCTACTGGCAGGACCAGGATGGCACGCGCCTGTGGGATGAGCCGGTTGCCGGCACCGACTACACCATTGAGTGGGGCGATAAAGGCGATGCCGCCGCCACTAACAGCCCTTCATCTTGGGTTCTTGCGAGCGACGGGTTCTACTACTGGACATCGCCTGTTGCGCCGCTCGGCAAGACGGGCGTGCTCATCAAGAGCGTGACCGAGAAGAAGGCAGATGGCAAAAACCTAGTAGTCGACATTTCGACCCAGGCGATTCAGTCCACGCCCGACGATGCGGTCACCGAGGCATGGAAATGTACGGTCAATGATGGCGTGCTGGTGCCGCCACATGGAGGTGCGTGAGTATGGCGCTCCCAATTCGCAAAGGCGTTACGCGCTCCTTGCGTTGCATGGTCGCGGCCATTCTCTGCGTGGTCGCGCTCGCCGTTCCCGCCCGCGCGTTTGCCGATACTCCCGCGATTGCCTATGACGGAAATGCGCGCCAGCTGACGGTAACGGGGGCGACGGGCTCCTCGGGGGAGCCAGATCTGTTTCCCGCCTTTAAAGACCTAATGCCCGGCGATACGCGCGGGCAGCAGATCGAGGTTCGTGCCACGGGCGTAAAGTCCCAGGTACGCGTGTTTGTGCGGGCCGTTGTCGATCACGAGACGGCACACCTGCTGTCGCCCATTACCTTAACGGCGTCGGCGAGCGATGCATCTGCAGGCTGGCTCCAGACGGGAACGCCTGGCAGCGTATTCGCATATCCCACGCAGGTCGCAACGTTTGCGAGCGATGGCAGCGCGGTGCTCAACTTGCAACTAAGTGTCCCGACGTCGGTGGGCAACGAGCTTGCCGACGCGAGCAAGAGCATTCGCTGGGAGATCACCGCCGAGGACGATGGCGAGAAGATTCCCGTACAACCTGCTGGCAGTAAGAGCCCCGGTCTGTTTGGCCTGGTGGCAACCGGTGACAGCACGCTCACATTGCTCTTGGTGTTGCTGACGCTTGCAATCATCGCTTTTATGGCCGCGCTGCTTTTGTCCCGGAGGGATAAGCGCTAGGTCCATCTTCTAAATTGATGGAAGGCCTAATAGGCGGATGTTCTATACCCAGATGTATTCAGGGTGGGACACGCTTTCCGGATACAAAGAAGGCCACATGACGTGGCCTTCAACTTATATATGTTCAGCAGATGTCCCCATGACAAGCCGCGTTTCAACACCGAGGCGTCTGCCCGGCGACGCGGAATGTAAGGTTCATCGCGAGTTCCGCACGAGCCGGAGAGCACTTAATGTGCTCTCCGTGCGAGCAGGACTGTCCGAGCAGGGAACCTTACGTTCCGCGCCGCCGGGCAGACGAACCAGTTAAGACGCGCCGCTACTTGATCTTGGTCGTACCCGGTGCCAAGTTGGGGTCGGTCTCGTTGGCCTCGGTCTGGAAGTGCTCGGTGTACACATTCTTGCCGTCGCGGAACATCTCGTAGTACTGCATCTTGGCGTAATCCTCGCGCGCCTTGGTGGCGGCTGCTGCGGCGGCGTCGTCGCCGGTGACGTTGGAGGAGAGTGCCCAACGCAGGCTGGCGTCCTCGTAGCCCACGGAGTTGATGGCGGGCAGCGACTCGCGCAGCGTCATGTGCGCCTTCTGGTAGTCAGTCAGCGGGGCGCCGATCAGCTGCATCAGCTGCGTGGACAGGTAGTTGGTGGACAGGTCGTCGACCTCGCTTGTCTGGTCGCAGCCGGCAACGTCGTAGTTAGCCCAGATGATGTAGTCGGTCTGCCACAGGCGTTCCTGGTGGGTGGCGTCGTCCTCGTCGGTAAACCACTTATCGTTGAACTTGGACGGGAAGAACGGCTGGTGGTCGCCCCAGAACACCACGACCACCTTGCGATCGAGCTTGCTCAGGGCGTTGAGGAAGTAGCGAAGCGCCTGGTCGGACTGCTCGATGCACGAGACATACTCGTCGACATCGGAGAGCGTGCCGTCCTCGACGGTCTTGGTGTCCAGGTCGGTCGTGTCGATGTTCAGATGCATCTGCTTGTCGACCGGAAGCAGGCCCGTGTCGTAGCCCGAGTGGTTCTGCATGGTCACGTCGAAGATGAACTGAGGATCGGCGTTCTGGTCGAGCAGCTCAAGAATCTTGTCGTAGGTAGCCTGGTCGGTCACCATGCCGCGCAGGGTATCGGCGCCCTGGAAATCGTTGATGGACAGGAACTGGTCAAAGCCAAAGTCCTTGTAGACGTTCTCGCGGTTCCAGTTGGTTGCGTGGTTGGGGTGCATGGCCGTGGTGGAATAGCCGAGCGATTTGAACTGCTCTGCCAGGTTCCCGGTCGTTTCCATGTTGTAGATGGTGTAGGGGTACACGCCCGAGCCCAGGTTGGCCATGGAGTTGCCGGTCATAAACTCAAACTCGGTATTGGCGGTACCGCCGCCGTAGGCGCTCACGTAGAGCTTGCCGCGGCTGAGGCAGTTGGACAGGCTCTTAAAGTACTGCGGACCCTCGTAGCCGGCGCGCATGTTCTGATAGATCGACAGATCCGAGAACGTCTCGTTCATGATGGCGATGACCGTGGGCTTCTCGCTATCGAATTGCTCCTTTGCGGCGGCGCGCTCGTCGCTCTTGGCCGCGTCGGACTTGTCGTAGGCCTTGGCGTACTTTTTGAGCGTGGCCTTGGCATCGTCGACGGAGTAGTCGGCGGGTTTGGGCGGCTTGATGGACTGTGCCGCGCTAATAAAGGCAGGCAGGTAGCCCTCGCGCCAGTAGCTCTCGAGCGGGCGCCAGGTATAGACGGTGATGCCGAGGGTGTTGTAGTAGTCGATGAGGGTGACGTGCGCGGTCACACCGCCCAGGCACAGCACGGCCACGAGCAGGTTGGTGAGCAGCATACGCTTGGCGTTGGCGGCACCCTTCTGACGGTGCGGTGCTACCAGGCCGGCGTACTCGCACAGCAGCATGGCGATGGCGGTAAAGCCCATGGACAGCACGCAGAACAGCGAGATCGAGAAGGTGTAGCCGGTGCCGGCGACCGCGGCGGCGGTGGAGATGGCCGAAAGGTCGCCCGGCTGGATGGGCATGGATTTAAACGTGATGACGAAGAACTCGGCAATGCCCAGGACAAAGAGGGCAAAGGCCAGGACCGCGGAAGCTGCGCCGTGGCGCTGGAACAGGAAGAACAGGCCGACCATGAGCGTGGTGATGATGGCCCACTCGAGCAGGATGCATAGGGGGTAGACCCAGGTAAAGTCGTGGTTGGACGAGACCTCCATGCCCAGCAGCGCAAAGACGCCGGCGAGCAGCAGGCACAGGACGGCGGCGACGAGCGGTTTGCCCACAAAGGCGCCGCGCAGGCGGGCGAGCTTGCCGGTGGGGGCGGGGGCGTCGGGCGCGGCGAACGCAAAGACGCGCGGGGCGATGCGGTCGCGTGCGATGCTGGCCCAAGCGCAGCCGGTGAGGATGGCGTTGGTCAGGATGAGCATCACAAAGGCGAGCGGCTCGTTTTGCGCGACGAGGCCCACGGCGCCCCAAATAGTCAAAAAGACCTGGAACAGGCCGAAGGCGACACTCCACCCAAGAGCGCTTTTGGCAACGGTGCCCGACTGAGCGCGAATGGCCTTGGCCTCGCGCAAGACAAGGTAGACGGTCGCCGCAAGACCGACGAGCGAGATGGCGGCAGCGAACATGCTGAGACTCCTCACAAACTAAAACGTACGAAAGCGGGGGTTTACCCGATTGTTACCAAGATATGCGCTGCAATTGGTGTCTGCGCACAACAACCAGCCATATTAACGCGCACGTGTGACGGTGTGGCGCAATGTAGTGGCGACCTGCGCGATAATGGACGGGAATTACACGGAAACGTAAAGGCTTCTTAAAGAATTGGCGAGGATGAGGCGATGAACGAACGGGCTTGTATGACGAGTGCGGGTGACGTGGACGCTGGCATGGACGCGGGCGGCTATCCGGTCGAGACGACGGGCAATGCGGTGCTGGACACGTTGGAGCACCGTTCCTCCACGCGTGCCTTCGCGCGTGATGACGACGACCGTCCCGTGGCGGTGACCGACGAGCAGCGGACGGCGATTCTGCATGCGGCGAGTCGTGCGCCGTCGGCGGGCGCCATGATGATGTATTCCATCGTGAGCATCCGCGAGCAGGCTACGCTGGATCGTCTGGCCGACCTGTGCGACCACCAGCCCATGATCGCCAAGGCGCCCTGGGCACTTATATTTGTGGTCGATTATGCCAAGTGGATCGATTTGTTTGAGCACGTGGGCTGCTTTGAGCCCGAGTTTGTAGAGCGCACGGGCAAGTCGCCCCGTCGTGCACCGGGTCTGGGCGACTTTGCCATTGCGGCGCAGGATGCCGTGATCGCCGCGCAAAACGCCGTGGTTGCCGCCGAGGCCCTGGGCCTGGGGAGCTGCTACATCGGCGATGTTATCGAGAATGCCGAGGAAGTTGCCGAGCTGCTCGATCTGCCGCCCTATACCATGCCGCTGTCGATGCTCATCATCGGCACGCCCCGTAAGGAGCGCCCGGCAATCGCGCACCCCGTGGTGAACCTGGTGCACGAGGAGCGCTACTGCCGCGCCGATGCTGCGACCATGGACGCGCAGGTGGCCGAGATGGACGCGATGTTCCGTCCGCATGCCCGCGAGGTGGGGGAGCGCGTCGTGGACATCTATACCCGCAAGCACACGAGTCCCTTTATGGCCGAGATGAGCCGCTCCATGGAGTGGTGGTTCAAAAACTGGCTCGGAAAATGACGAATGTGACAAAGGGACAGTCCCTTTGTCACATTCCATATCGCCGTGGTGGCCTAAAGGCCGTATAAATGTTTATCTAGCTGGGAAAACGGTGCCGTGCAAGTGCAGGCCGATTACCTATAATCCCTTCGAACATTAAAGTTGGGAGGAAACCGGCTTATGGAACAAAAGGCCAAGGAGGCAGCCTCGCACGCTGCGATTCCTGTGAGCATCTCGGCGATGCTCGTCACGCTGGGCGTGGTGTACGGCGATATCGGCACCAGTCCTATGTATGTAACCAAGGCGCTCGTTGCCGGCAACGGCGGCATCGGAAGCGTCACGGAGGAGTTCGTGCTCGGCGCGCTCTCCCTTGTCGTGTGGACGGTCACGTTGCTGACCACCATCAAGTATGTGCTCATCTCGCTGCGCGCCGATAACCATGGTGAGGGCGGCATCTTTGCCCTGTACAGCCTGGTCAAGCGCTGCGGCAAGTGGCTTATCATCCCCGCCATGTTGGGTGGCGCCGCGCTGCTCGCCGACGGCATCCTGACGCCTGCCGTTACCGTTACCACGGCCATCGAGGGCCTGCGCACCATCCCGGCGGTCCATGCCGTGCTGGGCGATGACCAAGGCCGCGTCGTCGCCATTACGCTCGCCATCATCATCGTGCTCTTCTTGGTACAGCGCATCGGTACGGCCAAGATCGGTCACGCCTTTGGCCCCATCATGACGCTGTGGTTCCTGTTCCTGGGCGGCACGGGTCTGTTCTTTGTCTTCCAGCACCCCGCCGTGCTGCTGTGCCTCAACCCGGTGCGCGGCATCGCCTTTTTGCTGAGCCCCAACAACCACGCGGGCATCATGATTCTGGGCAGCTGCTTCCTCGCCACCACCGGTGCCGAGGCGCTCTACTCCGACATGGGCCACGTCGGCCGCGGCAACATCTACGCTACCTGGCCGTTCGTTAAGTGCTGCCTGCTGCTTTCCTATATGGGCCAGGGCGCTTGGCTTATGAACAACGCTGCCAACCCCGAGCTCATGGGCATTGCCGACCTCAACCCGTTCTACCAGATGCTCGCCCCGGGCCTGCGCCCGTTTGCCGTCGGCCTTTCCACCGTCGCGGCCATCATTGCCTCGCAGGCGCTCATCACCGGCGCATTCTCGCTGGTGTCCGAGGCCAGCCGTCTGGACCTCATGCCGCACATGCAGGTCTTCTACCCTGCCGAGACCAAGGGCCAGCTCTACATCCCCATGGTCAACAACGTCATGCTTGTCGGCTGCGTCATCGTGGTGCTGCTGTTCCAGAACTCGGCGCATATGGAAGCCGCGTACGGCCTTGCCATTACGCTGACTATGATGTGCACCACGTTGCTGCTCTTCTTCTACCTGCACGAGGAGCGCAAGCTCAAGGTCGCGCCGTGGATCTTCGCGGCCTTCTTCCTTTTGCTCGAAGGCTTCTTCTTCGTGAGCTCGCTCACCAAGTTCTTCCACGGCGGCTACTTCACCATCCTCATGGCCGCGCTCATCATGGGCATCATGGTGTGCTGGTACAACGGCACGGCGGTCGAGCAGCGCCAGTTTACGCTGCTGCCGCTGCGCAGCTACCTGCCGCAGCTCAAGCGCCTGCGCGACGACGACCGTTACGAGCGCATGAGCGACAACGTCGTGTACCTGACCAAGGACACCCATACCGACTACATCGACCGCGACATCGTCTACTCGATTTTGGACAAGCATCCCAAGCGCGCCCGCGCCTGGTGGTTTGTGAATGTCGAGACTATGGACGAACCGCACACCTTTGCCTATTCGGTCGAGACGTTCGGCACCGACTACGTGTTCCGCGTGCATCTGTACCTGGGCTACAAGATCAACCAGCGCGTCAATGCCTACCTGCGTCAGGTTGTTCAGGACCTGGCTGCCACCGGCGAGCTGCCGCCGCAGACGCATGACTACTCGGTCTACAAGGATCCGGGTAACATCGGCACGTTCAAGTTCGTCCTGATCCGTAAGCTTCTGGCGCCCGAAAGCGATGTGGAGCCCAGCGAGCGTACGGCCATCACGCTCAAGTACATCATTCGCCGCGCCGCCGGCACGCCCGCGCGTTGGTACGGCCTGGAGAACTCCAACGTGAGCTTTGAGTACGTGCCGCTGTTCACCAAGTTCAAGGCCGTGAACAAGATGCAGCGCCTGGCTCCCAACGAGCGGCCGTAGTCGAAGCTCGAGGTTTGTCTGCGAACGGGCGGGCTTGTATTGACGGGGATTGAGTCCTGGGAGGAAACCATGGATGCAAAGGTGCTTGACGGTTGCGATCTTGCGACCGAGCTGGTGCGTGAGGTACGCGCCGATGCTGCCGAAGATCGGTTCTTTACGAATCGGGCCAACATGGACATGGCCGACCGCGTGATTTCGATCGTGGTGACGGTGCTTGTCGCGGCGTGCGTGTGCGCACTGCTCGCGCACGTGCTGTTTGTCTAACGTCCGCAGGTTGCAAAGGCTTTACACTTGGAACCACCACAAGGGGAAACCACCACAAAGGTGCCTGTCCCCTTTGTGGTGGTTTTTGTTTTTGAGAGAGGGGCGGGACGCTGATGGACGTCCGTACGGACGGCGATATTGCCGATAGCTTTTGGTGGCGGCGCACTACGATGACGCGTCGCGGCCCCCTGTACGATATCTGCGTGTCGGTGGGGCTGCTGGTCGCGGCGACGATTGTGGGCGCGCTGCTCGACCATCCGGGTCTCGCGCCGAGCATCATGATCGTCTATGTGTTCGCCGTTCAGCTGTGCGCATTCTTTACCTGGAGTCGCCTGTATTGCTTGCTGAGCTCGGCTGCCGCCGTGGCGCTCTACAACTTCTTGTTTGTCGACCCGCGCTACTCGCTGTCGCTTATCGACCGCGGCTATCCCGGCATGTTCTTCATCATGTTTGTGGTCTCGCTTGTGTCGAGCTCGATTGCGTTGGCCCTGCGCCGCGCCTTGGCACAGGCTGCCGCCAGCGACCGCCGCACGCATATGGTGCTCGAGACCAACCGCATGCTGCAGCGGTGCGCCGATCAGCATCAGATCGTTCACGCCATGGCCACGCAGCTGGCGCGTCTTTCGGGCTGTCCGGTCGTGTGGTACAGCGCCGACGCCGAGGGCGATGACCTGCTGCCGCGTGCGACATACACGGCCGTGGGCGATGCCGCGCCGGTGCACGAGCTGGCGCCGCAGATGCCGCCGCGGCTCTCGGCGTCCGCCTATGTGGGAACGCCGCTCGACGCCACGTTTGGCGGCTCGGCGTTTTATGGCATCTACCTGACGGTTCGCACAGGCGACGGCTTCGCGCGCTCGGGCGACCCCGCCTCAGTGGTGGGCGTGCTGGCTATCGTTGCCGAGCCCGACGTGCTGACGCATGAGGAGCGGACACTTGCCGATGCCATCGTGAGCGAAGGCGAGCTGGCGCTCGATCGCGCCCGCGCCATGGAGGCCCGCGAGGAGGCGGCGGTGCTTGCCAAAAACGAACAGCTGCGCGCCAACCTGCTGCGCTCCATCTCGCACGACCTGCGCACGCCGCTCACCAGTATTTCGGGCAATGCCGACGTGCTGCTCGACCAGGGCTCGACCGGCACCGCCGTGCTCGACGCCCAAACGCGCCGCGGCCTGCTCCTGTCCATTCGCTCGGATGCGCAATGGCTCAACGCCACCGTCGAGAACCTGCTCGATGCCCTCCAAGAGGGGAAACAGGTGGATTTCGGCGAAGGCGGCGGCATGCATCTGTCGACAACGCTCGAGCTCATGGACGATATCGTCGAGGAGGCGCTGCGCCACGTAAGTCCGGCCGTGCGTGAGCACGACCTTAAGGTGGTGGCGTGCGACGAGCCGGCGCTCGTCAACGTCGACGCGCGCCTGATGGTGCAGCTGGTGGTCAATCTGGTGAACAACGCCATCACCTATACGCCCGCAGGCTCGCATATCGTGATTTCGATTGGCGTCGACGATGGACGCGTGGCGTGCTCGGTGGCCGATGATGGTCCAGGCATCGCACCCGAGGACCGCGAGCGGATCTTTGAGTCGTTCTATACCGCCAACCACGGTTTGGCCGACAGCCACCGCAGCGTGGGCTTGGGTCTTTCGCTCTGCCGCTCCATTGCGCTGGCGCATGGCGGTAGCATAGAGGTTGCCGCGGCGGACCCGCACGGCTCGGTCTTTACGATTGAGCTTCCCGTCGCCGACGTTTCGTTTGATAAGGAGTAGCGCCGTGCCGAACTCTGCCGTAAAACCGCTCATCTTGGTCGTTGAGGACGACAAGGAGATACGGGAAGGAATTGAAATCTATTT
>CABQNF010000010.1 GCA_902465465.1 uncultured Collinsella sp.
CCGGCCTTGGCTTCTGCCGCGTTGCCGGCCACGGCGACTCCCACCACTGCAGCCAGGAGCTCAACAAGGAATCGCACCCCTGGGGCGATCAGGTCGACGGTCCTTGGGATCTGCGCAAGGCCGTCCGTCGTCGCCTGCGCGAGAACCCCGATGCCATCAAGATCTGGGCTACCGGTGGCGGCATCTGGCGCTGGGACTCCGGCCGCGACCAGCACTACTGCTCCGAGGAGATTCAGGCCGTGGTCGAAGAGGCCAAGATGGTCGGCATCCCCGTGTGGAGCCACTGCTACAACAACCACGCCGCTGCCTACGATTCCGTTCGCTTTGGCTGCGAGCAGCTGATTCACGGCTTCGATATCGATGAGCGTACCATGGACCTCATGGCCGAGCAGGGCACCTTCTTCACCCCGACGATCGCCTTCCTGCCCACCTGGTACGCCACCTATCCGCCCGTCTACGTCCCCGAGCTGCACGACAAGTACGAGGGCACCCTGGTCGAGAAGGAGCTGCAGCGCAACTACGACTGCCTGCGCGAGGCCAAGAAGCGCGGCGTCGTCATGACGATCGGCTCCGACTCCTTCTCCTTCGTCACCCCGTATGGCACCTGCTCCATCGAGGAGATGTACGAGTTCGTCGACAAGATCGGCTTCACCCCGGTCGAGACCATCACCTGCGCCACCCTCAACGGTGCCAAGATGTGCCACATCGAGGACGAGACCGGTTCCATCGAGGCCGGCAAGTGCGCCGACCTGCTGGTCGTCAACGGTGACGTCGCCGCCGACATCCACGTGCTCAACACCGACAACATGGACGTCATCATGAAGGACGGCTGGATTGTCGAGGCCGGTACCTTCGGCGAGGCAAACAAGTACAGCGCCTAAGCTACCGTTCATCGATGGCTTGATGTAAAACACAGTATTTGATTGCATAATGCAATGGAGAGGGTCGCTTGCGGCCCTCTTTATTGCTATGGGGTGCGTCAGTAAGAAGGGGATGACAGTGGATCTCAATAGGCTGATTCTGGGCAAGAGCTACAACTCTACCAAGGTCTTTCGTACCGCTCAGCATGTGGTTCAAGCCATCTTGCTCGGTATTGTCGTTCCACTGCTTATCCTGCTGCTCATCTGGGATCTAACCGATAATCCCAATCCCGTTCCGGCCGTTGTCGTCATTGCCGGCTTGGTCATGCTGTGCTTCTTCTTCTCGTACGTCTTTGTCGTTCCCGACGACCTCACATCGAGCGCAACCGACCGCACGCTCGCCATCGCATCAAAAATATTCGCCTACACGTCGCGCGGCCTTACGCCCGAAGCTGCCCTAGGCGCCTCTAAGATCATCCTGTCCGAAACTATCGCCTCTGCCATCTGCTTTACCGACGGCAGGCAGGTGTTGGCGAGCTGGGGCGAGGACTCGGCAAAATGCCCCGCGGGCACCCCGGTGGTACTGCGGACTACGCTCAACGTGATCAACAGCGGTGAGCAAAGCGTGTTCTCGCGCGATGCCTCGACCGAGACGGGTGGCTACTTTCCGCGCCTGCGCGCCGGTATTGTCGCACCGCTTACCGTGCGCGGGCATTGCGTGGGCACGCTCGAGCTGTATTATCCCCGTCTGAGCAGCATCGATATGCGCCAGACGGCGCTTGCCTCGGGCTTTGCCGACCTCATTTCCACGCAGCTTGCGAGCTTTGAGCTTGAGCGCCAGGACGAGCTTACGGCCCGCGTGGAGCTGCGCGCCTTGCAATCGCAGGTCGATCCTCATTTTCTGTTTAACACCATCAGCACCATCGTGTCACTCGTACGTACCGAGCCGGACAAGGCCAGGTCGCTGCTGATCGACTTCTCCAACTACTATCGTCAGACGCTTTCTGATTCCGATACGCTCACCACGCTCGAGCACGAGGTGGAACAGGGCACTCGCTATATCAATCTTATGCAGGCTCGTTATGGCGACGGCCGTCTGCGCGTCTCGGTCGATATCGACTTTGAGGTGCGCGATTGCATGGTGCCGCCGTTTATCTTGCAGCCGTTGCTCGAAAACTGCATCAAGCACGCGCAGCGCGAGACCGAGCCGCTTTCTATTCATGTTAGGGCTTTCGAGACCGATGACGGTTTGGAGATCATCGTCGAGGACGATGGCATCGGTATGAGCGAAGAGGTCTGCGCGCATCTGTTTGAGCAGCATCGCCTGGAGGAGCCCGAGAGCATTACCGCCGACGGCTCCGTCAAGCGAGGTTGCGGCCTGGCGCTCTTCAACGTGCTTCAGCGCATCCATTTCTTTTACGGAGAAGATTCCGGCATGCGCGTGAAGTCCCAGGAGGGCGTGGGAACGCAGGTCATCGTCGAGCTGAACGGCGAGCCGCATGAGCCGGCGCCGTTGACGGCGTAGCACGCGGTTGGATTGAGAGAAAAAGAGGGGAAGCACATATGTCCGAAGGCTGGAACATCTTGGTGGTTGATGACGAGCCTCCCATTAGGGCTGAGCTACGCTATCTGTTGGAAAAGGATACGCGTGTGGGTCAGATTGCCGAGGCGGGCAATGTCACCGAAGCCGTGGAGTCGATTCTGTCGAACAAGCCCGACGTGTTGTTTTTAGACATTACCATGCCCGGTCGCTCGGGAATTGAGCTTGCCGAGACGCTGCAGAACCTAAAGACGCCGCCGGTGGTTGTGTTTGTGACGGCGTTTGCCGAATTTGCCGCTGATGCGTATAACCTCGATGCGGTCGACTATGTCGTCAAGCCGGTCGAGGACGCACGCCTGTCAAAGGCACTCGACAAGATCGAGGCAGCCTTGGGTGCCCGTCGTGTTATCCATGCTCCGCGCCAGCCTTTGCGTCTGACGGTGGACCGCGGGGGCAAAAAGGTGTTCATTCCCGCCGCAGACGTCTGCTACTTTGAGGCGCGCGCCGATTTTTGCAACGCCATCTGCGCCGAGGGAACGTACCTGATCAATGAGTCGATCTCTTCGCTCGAGCGTCGCTTGGACTCCGAGGGCTTTATTCGCGTTCATCGCAGCTACCTGGTCAATTTGGAAGACGTGCACAATGTTGAGATTGGCTCCACGGGGTTGATGGAGCTCAGGCTCGACCGCGTGAACTCGACGGTACCGGTGTCCCGTCGTCGTGCCGCCGAGGTCAAGTCGCACCTGGGGCTTGCGTAAGAGGCTTGCGTGCCGTCGTTTACCATCGCAGGTTTGGCATGGGCGCGCGGTGGGCATAATGGGTGGCATCGAATGAAATCGAAAGGATCATTATGCCCGCGCTTATCACCCATCATCTGTTTGGCGAGGAAAGCATCGACCGTCTTCCGCAGGGCGTCATCACGTCCGATGAAGAGCGCATTGCCTTTATCTTGGGCAACCAAGGCCCCGACCCGTTTTTCTTTCACATTCTGACACCGCGTGTTTCCGACTGCACGCTGCTGGCGCAGGTCATGCATCGGTCGCGCATGTCTCGCCAGTTCGCGTGCCTGCGCGACGGCGTGTCGCATCTGCTGCCGCGCGACGCCAGCTTGGGTCGCGCCTTTGCGTTGGGCCTGCTGTCTCATTACGTGCTCGACCGCAACGCCCATCCCTTTGTCTATGAGCAGCAGTTTGGCATCGTGGAGTCCGATTCAGAGCTTGAGGATTCGAGCAGTCAGGTCCATGCCGTGATCGAGAGCGACCTGGATGTACTGATGCTGCAGCTTAAACGCGATGGCGCTACGGTCGACGATTACCCGCCGGCGGGCGAGATCGTCACCACCGATCGCATCAATCGCGTGGCCGGCGTGCTGATGAGCTATGTTGCCGGACGCGTGTACGGCATTGACATTCCGGCGGGGGAGTACGGTGCTGCCGTTGCCAATATGCAGCGACTTTACCGCGCGATTGAGCCGGCCGGCTCCGCAAAGACGCGCGCGATCTCGCTGGTTGAGGGCTTGGTGCACGACTACTCGCTGCTCGACGGCCTTGCCCATCGCGTGACGACGGAGCTGCCCGAGCGCACCGGTAACCTGGGCCACCTGACATGGAAGAACCCCTTTACCGACGAGGTCTCGACTGAGAGCTTCCCCGAGGTCTTTGATCGCGCGCTGGTCGATTACGAGTGCACGGTCGCACGTTTTATCGAGACCGGTGACATGGATGCCGTGACCAGTCACGTCAACTACAGCGGTCGCGTGCTCAATGCCGATGAGGAGTTCGACCGCGAGGAATAGGGCCCGTGCGTGCCCCTTTGCCGAATCCTTACCGGCGGTTCTGGACAATTGGGGTACGATGAACTAACTGCATATCGGGCGAATACGAAGGGTCCCTGTCCATGAAATACACCAAGCTCGAGCGTAACTGGGTTATGTACGATGTGGGCAATTCGGCGCTCGTGCTGCTCAATACCTCGGTGGTGCCCATTTACTTTAACGCCATCAATACCGGTGCTTCCTCGGCCGACCTGGTGGTCGCTTGGGGCAACGCACAGACGATTGCCTCGCTGGTCATCGCCATGCTCATGCCCATTCTGGGCGCGCTTGCCGACTACGCCGGCAACAAGATCAAGTTCTTCTTGGGCTTCTTCCTCACGGGCCTGGTGCTTTGCCTGGCGCAGGCTATCCCAATGTCCGCCATGGCATTTTTGACCGTGTACGTGCTGTGCACCATCGGCCTTAACTCTTCTATGACGTTCTACGACGCCATGCTGCCCGACATTACCACCGACGAGCGCATGGACGCCGTGTCCAGCTCGGGCTATGCCTGGGGCTACATCGGTTCCACCGTGCCGTTCGTCATCTGCCTGGCGCTCATCATGGGTGGCCCCGCTCTTGGCGTCCCCACCATGCTGGCAACGCGTCTGTCGTTTATCATCACTGGCGCTTGGTGGCTCATCTTTACCCTGCCGCTCATTCGCACCTATAAGCAAAAGTACGGTCGCGAGCGCGGTCCCGAGGACACCATCGGCCACATCGTGGGCGGTGTGTTCTCCGAGGTCGGACACACCATGCGCGAGATCGCCCACAACAAGACCGTGCTGGTCTACATGATTGCGTTCTTCTTCTATATCGACGGTGTGCACACGGTCATTTCCATGGCTACCAGCTACGGCTCGGCTTTGGGCATCGATTCGACGCAGCTGGTGCTGGCGCTGCTCGTTACGCAGTTCGTGGCCTTTCCGTCCGCCATCATCTACGGCAAGCTCGCCGGACGCGTGGGCACGCTCAACATGATCCTGGTGGCAGTCGCCGCCTACATGGGCATTGTGCTGTTCGCCGCGTTCTTCCTAAAGACCGCCTTTGAATTCTGGGTGCTTGCCATTATGGTCGGCCTGTTCCAGGGCGGCGTGCAGGCGCTTAGCCGTAGCTACTTTGGCCGCATTATCCCCAAGGAAAAGTCCAACGAGTACTACGGCTTCTTTGACATCTTCGGTCGCTATGCAAGCGTCATGGGCACTTTCCTAGTGTCGGTCGTCACCTCGCTGACCGGCAACCCGTCGCTGGGCGTCCTTTCCATTGGCGTGCTGCTGATCGTTGGCTTTATGCTGCTGGTCCGCCTGTCCCGCATGACTCGGGCGGCAGAGCATGCCGCATAGGAGCGAGCGGCTATTGTGCCTGTCCACGGTACTCTTTTGGGGTTATCCGCAATAAACATTGCGACTTGCGAGCAATGATTTGCCCAAGTGGGTATGATGGAATCAGCTAGGTCGCGGGGCGTCGCCTGTGTTTGGCGGCGTCCCGTTTTTGTGTTGCAGGGAGGGTAAGGCATGAACGCCACAGTCGTGATTCCAACGTATTGGGCGGGCGACGACGCTTGCGCAAACGTCCCTGGCACCTATGACCATTCGACGCGACTCAACGCCGACAATCCCGAACTCGACCGCTGTCTGGCCTCGCTTGAGCAGGTACGTGACATCCCGCGCATCATCCTTTTGGTGGTCTGTCCCGTTTCTGCCACAGCCGATGTGTCGCTGCGCGTGCACGAGATTGTCGACGCGCATCCCACGCTCAAGGTCACCGTTGTCACCAACACCCAGGCCTCGCGCATTGCAGACCGGGTTGCTCAGATCGCGCCCAAGGGTTCGGGCGAGTGCGTGAGCCTGCGAGGCTACGGTGCCATCCGCAACATGGGGCTAGCCTGTGCCGCTGTGCTGGGGCATGACGCGGTTATCTTTTTGGATGACGATGAGACTGTCATCGACGCCGACTTTATGAAGCGCGCGACCTATGCGTTGGGGCAGCAGACGCGTCAGGGCTTGCCGATCTTGGTCAAGAGCGGCTATTTCTACGATCGCGACGGCTCGCCGCTGGCTCCCACGGACAAGGCGGGCATCTGCCATCGTTGGTGGACCAAGCGCATCGAGTTCAACCGTTGGATGAAAAAGGCGCTCTCGGGCACCCGCATCTCGCGCTCCAACTACGTGTGCGGCGGCCTGATGGCCCTGCACGCCCGCGCCTTTACGCGTGTAGCCTTTGACCCGTTTATCACCCGCGGCGAGGACTTGGATTACCTCTTTAACATGCGCATGTTTGGCTACGACGTGTGGTTCGATAACGAGTGGACCGTGCGCCATCTGCCTCCGGAGTCCGAAAAGCGCTCACCGCGCTTTATGCAGGATGTATACCGTTGGTACTACGAACGGGCCAAGTTGACATTCGCCGCGCATCAAAAGGAGCTCATTCCCGTTACGGCGGCATCGCTCATGCCCTATCCGGGCCCGTGGATTTCGCGCGAGCTCGACGACCGCGTGCGCAAGACCGCTATGGTCCGCAGCGTGTTTACCCGCGAGCATGAGGGCTACCTGCGCATTTGGCGCCATGGTATCGGCGAGGCAAAGGCCTATGCGCGCCAAAACGCTGCAAGCTATCTGCGTTTCCAGAGCTTTTGGCCCAAGATCATGGACGGGCTTTGGCGTGACGCACAACTGATCAGTATCCTGGAGGGGGCCGAATGATCGACCGCCGCGCCCAGCGCGATAGTTCAATATCAATCTTTCGCATCATTGCCGTTGCCTGCGCCATTTGCGTGCTGGTGTACTTTATTTTTGCCTTGGTGACCGGTATCGAGCCGATCGCCACGGTGATTGCCTGCGCGCTGCTGTGCATCTTTCTGTGCATCTTTATCTTTTTGACGCTCAATCCCGATTCGGTGCGCTCCCAGTACACCGAGGAGACGCTCTCGGTGGCCTCGGCCATGCTCGAGGACATTAAGGGCGGTCTGACGCAGGAGTCGGCGCGTTTGGTGTGCCGGCGCATTTTGCCCGAGACGCGCGCCATGACGGTGGCCATCACCGACGAGGGCAACGTGTTGGCCTGCGCAGGCGAGTTTGAGGAAAAACTACTGCCAGATTCTCCCATCCACACGCTTGCCACACGCTACGTTATCGAACATGGCATCGTGCAGTCGTTCAACCGTATGGTGGATGTCGTGGGCTCGGATGGCTCGCACAACCAAGTCCCCGCCGGCATTATCGCCCCCATCAAGGTGGGCGATCGTACCGTCGGCACGCTCAAGTTCTACTACAAGACCCCGCGCGCCGTCGACCGTACCCAGTACGCGCTTGCCTCGGGCTTTGCCGAGATCTTGTCCACGCAGCTCGCCATCCACGAGCTCGAGGTGCAAAAGGAACTCACAGCGCGCGCTGAGGTGCGTGCGCTGCAAGCGCAGATTAACCCGCACTTCCTGTTCAACACGCTGAACACCATTGCATCGTTTACGCGCACCGACCCGCTGCGGGCCCGCGAGCTGCTTCGTGAGTTCTCATCGTTCTATCGTGCCACGCTCGACAACTCGGGGTCGCTTATTCCGGTCTCGCGCGAGGTCGCACAGACCAAGCGCTACCTTACCTTTGAGAAGGCCCGCTTTGGCGAGGACCGCGTGCTTGCGACGTTCGATGTGTCTGAGGACGTGGAAGATACGCTGGTGCCGGCGTTCGTGATCCAGCCGATTGTCGAGAACGCCGTGCGTCATGGTATGGGCGATGACGACGCCCTGAGGATCGACGTGACCGTTCACCAAGACGGCGAGGATGCGATCTTGATTGCCGTGGCCGATAATGGCGTGGGCATGGATGAGGGTACCGCCGCCAGACTGTTTGACGAGCGCTCTGCCCGTCCCGATGCCAGCTCTCCCCAGGGTGGCGGCGCCGGTGTGGCCATGCACAATATTTCGGAGCGCATCCATCGCTTTTATGGGCCGCACTCCTATACGCGTGTCGAATCGGCGCCGGGCAAGGGCACCACAGTGCTCCTTCATCTTGATTTGTCAGAGAGTATCTTTGACATTCAAGAGTAAAATAAAAGGCTACGGGTTCAACGTCATGCGACGGATGCCCGGCGTAGTTAGTTGACGAAAGGTTTTATCCCTATGCTGCGTGCGATGATTGTGGATGATGAGGCGCCGGCTCGCTCGGAGCTTCGTTTCCTGCTCGAGCAAACGGGCAAGATCGGCACGATCACGGAGGCGTCGAGCGTCCGCTCCGCCATCGAGATGCTTATGGAAAGTCGCGTGGATGTCGTGTTTCTCGATATCTCGATGCCCGGTGCCTCGGGCCTGCAACTTGCCGAGGCGCTGCATAAGCTCAAAAATCCGCCGGCGATCGTGTTTGTGACTGCGTATAGTGACCATGCGGTCGAGGCATTCGACGTGGATGCCGTCGATTATCTGATGAAGCCGGTCGAGGAAGCTCGCTTGGATCGCGCGATCGAGAAGGTCATGCAACGCACCAAGCCGGTTACGGACAGCAAGGTGACCATCGAGCGTATCCCGGTGGAAAAGGGCGGCCGCAAGGTGCTCATTCCCGTGGACGACATTCGCTTTATCATGGCCAAGGACGATTACTCCTGCATCTATACCGTCGATGATCGCTTTTTGTCGACGACCTCGCTGGCGCAGTTTGAGGCCAAGCTCTGCGACTTTGGCTTCTTCCGTGTTCACCGTCGCTATATCGTCAACTTGGCGTGCGTCACGGACGTCGAGACGGTGCCCTCGGGTGCCATCCAGCTGGGCATTACGGGCGTCGACGAACGCGTGCCGGTTTCGCGCCGCCGCGTCGTGCCGCTCAAGAAGGCTCTGAGTCTCTAGCACACTGGTCCCGCAGCCCTGTAGACCCATCGTCTGCGGAGCCGTGGGGCTTTTTTGTATGTATCTGCCGAATCGTTTTTGCGGAAGGATCCCATGAACAGCGCAAGCGCCAAGCGCATCGACATCATCTCGGACACCCACGGCTATCTTTCGCCTGCGCTCTTGGATGAGCTTGAGGGCGCAGACCTGATCATCCACGCCGGCGACCTCACGTCAGAGATGGACTACGAGCACCTATGCACCATCGCCCCCGTGCGGGCCGTACTGGGCAACAACGATTACTACCGCGACTACGGCCCCGATGTAGACCGTCTTGCGCTTTTTACCTACGAAGGCCTCAAATTCGCCGTAGCCCACTACCGCGAAGACCTTCCGGTGGGATCCGTAGACGTAGCCATCAACGGCCACACCCACGTAACCAAAGAAGCCCAAGTGGGCCGTTGCTTAGTCCTCAACCCGGGCAGCGCCAGCTACCCCAGAGGCACCCGAGGCCCCACCATGGCCAGAATGCTCGTCAAAGACGGCAAGATCCTAAGCACCAAGTTTATTGACCTAGACTAACCGCAACAAAAACGGGGGATGCAGATGCGTCCCCCGTTTCCATTTGAGCCAAAGGCGGAAGTTCAACAAGATCCATCAGACCAACCCCGCCGAGGAGCATGCGGGCTAGCCGCGCAGCGGTGCACGCCCGCAAAACTGATTGAACAATGTGACGGCAGGGAGGGTCTCCGGGGCTGAGGGCGGGGGTTAAGTTTGTCGCGAGTTCCGCACGCAAAGGAAAGCACTTAATGTGCTTTCCGTCTTGCGCAGGACTGTAGAGCAGCAAACTTAACCCCCGCCCTCAGCCCCGGAGACCCTCCCGGATGGCCCCGAAAAATTTTTTCAAAAAAGTTGTTGCGCGCCGGACAGACTTCTGTGTATACTAATCCCCGCAGCGCACGCGAGCGGAAACAAACGCGAACGTCTGCCTGGGGAGTTAGCTCAGTTTGGTTAGAGCGCCGGCCTGTCACGTCGGAGGTCACGGGTTCAAGTCCCGTACTTCCCGCCAACGCAATTAAAGCCACGTCTTCGGACGTGGCTTTTTGCGTTTGATGCACTTTGTTTCGATAGAACGATCGCCCTGGTGCATCTTCGCCCAGAATCCCCGCGCCTTCGGGAACGCAAGTAAAATCTAATAAGTATATCTGTCTGAACAACAGCTTTGTTGCGCAACACCTGTTCTACGAGACAGGGGGTTAGGTTATACTAAATTGCACTGTGCGCCGCATCTGATGCATTTCGCTCCAAGCGCGGCACTCAGTGGATATCCGATTTACCATTTGGATGTCCTGGCGGTCATTTAGCGTCTCGACACAAGCTCGGCCCCGGAGCTCGTTCGAGCTGTTCGTATTCCTTGAAAGGGGAAAAATGGACATATCGAGGAAGACTGATTACGCCCTTCGAATGCTGGCGATGCTTGCTGAGGATCCGGAGTGTTTGCTTTCTGTTCGCACCGCTGCCGAAGAGGTCAATGTCCCGTATTCGTTTGCCCGCTCGATTCAGCACGGTTTGGTCCAGGCCGGTATTGTGGAGAGCCTGCGTGGCGTCCACGGTGGCATGCGTCTCAAGGTCAGTCCGGACGACGTCACTATCCGCCAGGTCGTCGAGGCCGTTCAGGGTCCTATGGTTATGAACGATTGCACCGCGCCCGATGGTGACTGTGCGCGCATGGGCGCGTGCTGCTATCATCCCCTGTGGGCCGGAGCTCAGGCGTTGATGCGCGACTACCTCGATTCCGTTTCGCTCGGCGACATCGTCGCTCACCGCCAGTTCCCGGCCGTCGATCCCAAGTTCGCCGACCGCGAAGCGTTTCCCGAGTACGCCACCTGCGCGTGCGCTTACCGGGAGGAATAGCGCCGCATAAGGAGCATAGCCATGATTCAGGACCCCTTTCGTTCGATGATTCGTTCGGAAGGGGTCCTGCGTTATCGCGACCTTCCGTGGCGCCGCACACGCGATCCGTACATCATTTGGCTTTCTGAGGTCATGCTGCAGCAAACACAGGTGCCGCGTGTGGAGGCGCGCATGCCGGTGTGGCTCGATCGTTTTCCGACTGTGCAGGCGCTTGCCCAGGCCGCGCCTTCCGATGTTTTGGACGCTTGGCAGGGCATGGGCTACAACCGACGCGCTCTGGCGCTTCACGGGGCCGCTCAGCGCGTTGTAGAGGACTGGGACGGGGAGTTTCCGCGTGAGACGCGTGACTTGGTCGCTCTGCCTGGTATTGGCCCGGCAACGGCGCAGGGTATCCGTTCGTTTGCGTTTGATCTTCCGGGCGTGTATTTGGAGACCAATGTGCGCACGGTCTTTTTGCATCATTTCTTTCCCGATGTGCCGGCCGTTCCCGATCGCGAACTGGTGCCGCTGATCCAAGCTGCCTGTCCGGCGGTCCCCGGTGCGGCGGCGGCTCAAGACGATGCCGACACGCCGCGCGCGTGGTATTACGCATTGCTGGATTACGGCGCGTATCTTAAAAAGACACTGCCCAATCCGTCCAGGCGGTCGGCGGGCTATAGTCGTCAGTCCAAGTTTGAGGGCTCGCGCCGCCAAAAGCGCGCGCATATTGTGCGCATGCTGCTGGCTGCGCGCGATGGGCGGCCGGCGGGCATCACACTCGCCGAGGCCGTGGCGGGTGTCAACGAAATGGAGGCGGCAGCCGGCCGAGAGCCGGTCGAGCGCGAGCTGGTCGCAAGCATTTTGACCGACTTGGAGCGTGAGGGCTTTTGCCGCGTGGAGGGTGACCGCTGGCTAAGCGTGTAGCCCACCCGAATCTGAAAAACAGGATTGTAAGGTTTAGATTCTCGGCATGAGGGCATCCTAAAGACAAGGCCGCTCAAAGCCTATGGGCGGCATGTGTTGAAGGGAAGTACACCTATGGATTTTGAGAACTCTCAGACCAAGAAGAACCTCGAGACTGCTTTTGCCGGTGAGTCCCAGGCACACACCAAGTATCGCTACTATGCATCCAAGGCCAAAAAGGACGGCTACGTTCAGATCTCGAATATCTTTGCCGAGACGGCGGGCAACGAGTCCGAGCATGCCAAGCTGTGGTTTAAGTACCTGCACGACGGTGCCGTTCCGGGCACTCTGGACAACCTGCGCGACGCCGCCGCGGGCGAGAACTACGAGTGGACCACGATGTATGACGAGTTTGCCAAGACCGCCGAGGAGGAGGGCTTTATCGAGATCGCCGCGAAGTTCCGTGGTGTCGCCGCTGTCGAGAAGGCCCACGAGGAGCGCTACAACAAGCTCGTCGAGCGCATTGAATCGGGCGAGGTGTTTGAGCGCGAGGGCGTAAAGGTGTGGAAGTGCTTGAACTGCGGGCACCTGCATGTTGGTGCCGAGGCGCCTGAGGTGTGCCCGGTGTGCAACCACCCGAAGGCGTACTTTGAGGAGCAGGTGGTGAACTACTAGCGCGTGGCGCTGGCTGCTGCGGGGCGCGGGGCGGGAGGCCGGATTGCCTTCCCTCCCCGCTCACGGCTCCGCAGGGTCGCGTTGAGGGAAGGCAATCCGGCCTCCCGCCCCGCTTCGGGTCGTCGCGTGCTCGTTGCTGAAAAGCTGATTAGAAGTTTGTGTGCCGCCCCTTATGGGGGCGGCACGTTTTTGTGTGGAGGCAGTTGGGGCGGTGACGTTGCTTAGGGGGTACACTGAGTAGCGTTGGCTATTCGTTTCCTCTTGTGAGGTGTTGGTTATGGGTAAGAAGTCTCGGGCTCGGGTGGCTGCGGCGGGGACTCGCAAGGATCCTGGTCGTCGGGCCCCTGAGGGCAAAAAGGCCGATCGAGCCGAGAAAGACAAGAAGGTTGGGGCGCATGCTCATCCTGAGTGGGCGCCTCACCTCAATACGGCTAGCGAGGATCTGACTGCTAAGTTGTTTACTCTGGTCGAGGTTATCTTGGGCGTGGTGCCTGTTGTAGTCATTGGTCTGTTCCTGGCCGCTAAGGATGCCACGAGTGTGGATAAGCTCACCGATGTCTTTTCTCAAGACCCCTCGATGGTGGTTGCGTTTATCTCTGCGTGTCTGCAGCCGTTTGTGGCGTACATGCTGTACATGATTTATCGCAAATACTGCGAGGGCGATGCGGGCTTTGCCGCCGGCAACCTGATCGGTCTTTTGTGCTCCGAGATCCTACTGCTCAATATCCCGGGCGTCATCGGTATGGGCATCTTGCTGTGGCGTGTTTGGCGCAACGTTGCCCCGCACTTCGAGAGCTGGTTGTTTGAGCGTCGCTTTGCGGGCGTGGTGGCCGATATTGCGGGCTCGCTCGTGATTCTAGCCTTGGCGTTTCTGTGCGCCACCGCTGCCCGCGGTCTCGCGGGCATGTAGTCGGTCCTCACCGACCACGGGGCGCAGGGCGGGGAAACCTTTCCCTCTC
>CABQNF010000011.1 GCA_902465465.1 uncultured Collinsella sp.
GTGCTTTACCGATAATCGGTTTAAACAACCCAAAGAAATGCTATCGTGCCTAGCCATACATATTCATTAGAGGTGAAGCCATGCCAAAAGCGATTTACGAAGGAATCTACCGCGAGATCCGTTCGCGCATCATTAATGGGACCTATGCGTTTCAGGAGATGCTGCCAACCGAAGCCGAGCTGACCGCGGAATTTGGCTGCACGCGCAATACCGTCCGCCGCGCTTTGAGTATGCTGGCAGACGAGATGTTTGTGCAGCCCATACACGGCAAGGGCGTGCGCGTTATTTGGCTCAAGGGCGAAACCGACATGCTGGGCGCACTCGAGGAAGTCGAGTCGTTTGGCGAATTTGCAAAGCGCAACAATGCCGTCGCATCGACCGAGGTCAAGTCTTTTGAACATTTGATTTGCACTGAGCAACTCTCTCGTCGCCTGGGCTTTAAGGTGGGCGAGGAGTTGATTCGCGTGGTGCGTGTCCGAAGCCTTAACGGCAACGCACGCCAAGTAGACCATGGTTACTTTTTGGAGTCGATCGCCAAGGGCCTGACGCCCGAGATCGCCGCAAAGTCAATTTACGACTATCTGGAGCACAAACGCGGCGTCAAGGTGATGGCGAGCCGTCGTACGGTGAGTGTCGAACTCGCCAACGATGAGGACTGCAGCTATCTTGACCTTGGCAAATACAACTGCGTTGCCGTCATGGAGAGCCAGTCGTACACCTCGGACGGCATCCTGTTTGAGGTTACGCATGCCCGCACGCATCCCGAGATCTTCCACTACCGCGTCAACTCTAAGCGATAGCCGGCTAGCTCGCAGCCTGACGAGACTCATGCCCTCAAAGCGAACGAAAACGCCCGGTCAAACCGACGATGCGTCGGTTTGACCGGGCGTTTTCTCTGCATTAGATAACAAATAATTGTTTATACAAAACTTGTCAAGTATCAAGTTGAATACTACCGTTCACCGAAGTTTTTCTACCGCTCTAGTAATACTTGTTCAAACAACTAGCCAAATAGCGTATTGTACAAATCAGCAAAAGGGGCAAAGTCCCCGAGCCAATCTCCGAAGGCGGCGGCAAAGGGTGCCGCCACGGTGTGAAAGGGTGGATTGTAATGAAGAACGAAATGAGCAGAAGGCAGTTCCTGGGCTTTGCTGGTTCCGCGGCTGCGGTTCTTGGTCTGGGTCTCGTGGGCTGCGGTGGTTCTGCCGGCTCCGGCTCCTCTGCTTCTGGTGACGCTGCCGAGGTCTACTTCCTCCAATTCAAGCCCGAGGTCGATAAGGAGTGGAAGGAGATCGCCAAGGCCTATAAGAAGGAGAAGGGCGTCGAGGTCAAGATCGTGACCGCCGCCTCCAACACCTACGAGGAGAAGCTCAAGTCCGAGATGTCCAAGAGCTCCGCTCCGACCCTGTTCCAGGTCAACGGCCCCACCGGCCTTAAGAACTGGAAGGATTACTGCGCCGACCTGTCCGATACCAAGCTTCGCGGTGAGCTCATTGACGACTCCCTGGCTCTGCAGTCCGACGGCAAGGATCTGGGTATCGACTGGGTCCAGGAGAGCTACGGCATCATCTACAACAAGCAGCTGCTCGAGAAGGCTGGCTACAAGGCCGAGGACATCAACTCCTTCGACAAGCTGAAGGCTTGTGCCGACGACATCCAGGCCCGCAAGGACGAGCTTGGTGTTGAGGGTGCCTTCACTTCTGCTGGCATGGATGACTCCTCCAGCTGGCGCTACACCACCCACCTCGCCAACCTCCCGCTCTACTACGAGTTCGAGAAGGAGCACAACCAGGAGGACGACGAGATCAAGGGCGAGTATCTCGACAACTTCAAGCAGATTTTCGACCTGTACATCACCGACTCCACCTGCGATCCTTCGCAGCTTGCCTCCAAGACCGGCGACGACGCCACCAACGAGTTCGCAACCGGCAAGGCCGTCTTCTATCAGAACGGTTCTTGGGCCTACGCTGACCTCACCAAGGCCGGCATGACCGACGATCAGATTGGCATGATGCCCATCTACATCGGTGTCGACGGCGAGGAGAACCAGGGCCTGTGCTCCGGCGGCGAGAACTACTGGTGCGTCAGCTCCCAGGCTTCCGAGGACGCCCAGAAGGCCACCGAGGACTTCATGTATTGGTGCGTCACTTCTGACACCGCCACCAGCATCATCGCTGACAAGATGGGTCTGACTGCCCCGTTCAAGAGCGCTAAGGAGACCACCAACGTCTTCTCGCAGCAGGCCGTTGCCATGGCCAAGGACGGCAAGAAGACCGTCGCTTGGGACTTCGTCTACATCCCCTCTGAGGAGTGGAAGAAGAACCTCAAGCAGGCTCTGATTGCCTATGCTGCCGACAACAGCAAGTGGGACGGCGTCAAGAACGCCTTCGTCGATGGCTGGAAGACCGAGAAGGCTGCTTCCGAGTAAGCAGTTGCTGCCCAAGCTATCTGATTAGCGACAGGGGGCGGGCAGACGTTGGTTTGCCCGCCCCCTGCATATTGAAAGGACCCTTCTATGGGCAAAGCACTCAAGCGCTGGTGGCCGCTCTTTATGCTGCCCACGTGTCTGGCGTTTATGATCGGGTTCGTGATCCCCTTTATCCAGGGTTTCTATCTCTCGTTCTGCCAGTTTATTACCATCAACAACACGCACTTTGTCGGTATCGAGAACTACGTGCGCGCACTGTCCGATCCGCAGTTTGCCACGTCGTTCTTCTTTACTGTGGCGTTTGCCTTCCTGTCGACGGTGCTCATCAACGTGATCGCCCTTGCCATCGCGCAGGCGCTCACCCGCAAAGCGCTCAAGGGCACCAACATCTTCCGTACGATCTTCTTTATGCCTAACCTGATCGGCGGCATCGTGCTGGGCTACATCTGGCAGATTCTGATCAACTGCCTGCTCTCCAACGTGGGCGCCCAGCTCATCGCCCTTAACTCTGCTGCTGGCTTCTGGGGCCTTATCATCCTGACCCTGTGGCAGCAGGTCGGCTACATGATGATCATCTACATCGCTGGTCTGCAGTCCATTCCGTCCGACTACATCGAGGCCGCCAAGGTCGACGGTGCCACGGCATGGCAGACGTTTTGGAAGGTTAAGATCCCTAACCTGATGCCGACCATTACTATCTGCCTGTTCCTGTCCATCACCAACGGCTTTAAGCTGTTCGACCAGAACCTCGCCCTTACCGGCGGCGCCCCCGCGCACTCCACCGAGATGCTCGCCCTGAACATCTACAACACGTTCTATTCGCGTGCCGGTATCGCATGGCAGGGCATCGGTCAGGCCAAGGCGGTTATCTTCTGCATCCTGGTCGTAGCCATCTCCATGATCCAGCTTAAGGCCACGAGGTCCAAGGAGGTGCAGCAGTAATGAAACGCGATAAGGTTATCAACCGCGCGCTCTCGATTTTCTTTACGATTCTGTCGCTCGCGTGGATCTACCCCGTGTTCATGATTGCGCTTAATTCTTTTAAGAAAGCGACCGCAATCAGCACCACCACGGCATTCGATCTGCTCACGCCCGAGACGTTCAACGGCCTCGCAAACTACATGCACGCCCTTAACGAGCAGGGCTTTGCCTCGGCATTTATGTACTCGCTCATCATCACGGTCACGTCGGTCGTGCTGATCTTGGTGTGCTGCTCCATGTGCGCTTGGTACGTGGTTCGTGTCAACAACAAGATCTCGAACTTCTTCTATTACCTGTTCGTGTTCTCGATGGTCGTGCCGTTCCAGATGCTCATGTTCACGCTGTCCAATTTGGCGGACCGCATCGGCTTCAATACGCCGTTCAACATCTGCTTTATCTATCTGGGCTTTGGCGCTGGTCTGGCGGTCTTTATGTTCGCCGGCTTTGTAAAGAATATCCCGCTCGAGATCGAGGAGGCGGCCATGATCGACGGCTGCAACCCGGTCCAGGTGTTCTTTAAGATCGTCCTTCCCATCATGAAGCCCACCTATCTTTCGGTCGGCATCCTCGAGACCATGTGGGTCTGGAACGACTATCTGCTGCCCTACCTTACCCTCGACTCCACCAAGTACAAGACCATTCCTATCTTGATCCAGTACTTCCGCGGTGGCTACGGCCATGTCGAGCTCGGCCCCATGATGGCCTGCATTATGATGGTTGTTATCCCCATCGTCATCATGTACATCCTCTGCCAGAAGTACATCATCGACGGCGTGGTGGCAGGTGCCGTCAAGGGCTGATGCCGTAACTGTTTTGCAAGTTTCTGCGGCGCCCTCAACATGGTGCCGCATATCGAAAGGTAAAGACATGGCCGAGATCGTTCTCAAACATGTTCAGAAGGTGTATCCCAACACCGAGTCCAAAAAGAAGGGCTTCTTTGGCAAAAAGAAGAAGACCGAGGAGAAGAAGCACAACCTCAAGGTTACCGAGGATGGCGTGCTCGCTGTTGAGGACTTTAACCTCACCGTTCACGACCAGGAGTTCGTCGTCCTCGTTGGCCCGTCTGGCTGCGGTAAGTCCACGACGATGCGCATGATCGCTGGCCTGGAGGACATTACCTCGGGCGACGTGCTCATCGATGGTAAGCGCGTCAACGACGTGGCGCCCAAGGACCGCGACATCGCCATGGTGTTCCAGAGCTATGCTCTGTACCCCAACATGACGGTGTACGAGAACATGGCGTTTACGCTTGAGCTCAAGAAGGTCCCTAAAGACGAGATCGACCGCAAGGTTCGCTCCGCTGCCGAGATCTTGGGTATCACCGAGTACCTCGACCGCAAGCCTAAGGCGCTCTCGGGCGGCCAGCGCCAGCGCGTCGCCATCGGCCGCGCCATCGTGCGTGACCCCAAGGTCTTCCTGATGGACGAGCCGCTGTCCAACCTGGACGCCAAGCTGCGTAACCAGATGCGTGCCGAGCTCATCAAGCTGCGCCACGAGATCAAGGGCACGTTCATCTATGTTACTCACGACCAGACCGAGGCCATGACTCTCGGCGACCGTATCGTGGTCATGAAGGACGGCGTTGTCCAGCAGATCGCCACGCCGCAGGAGGTCTTCAACCATCCCGCGAACATCTTCGTCGCCGGCTTCATCGGCGTGCCGCAGATGAACTTCTTCGATGCCCAGCTGGTGCGCTCGGGTGACGGCTTTACCGTCAAGACCGACGACATGAATGTCGTGCTGGCCCCCGAGACCTGCGCTCAGCTCGCCCTTAATTGGGACGGCGGCGACGTGAAGGAGATCACGGCTGGCGTACGTCCCGAGCAGATCCTGCTTGCCGACAAGGGCGAGGAGGGCGCGCTCCAGGGTACCGTCGAGGTGACCGAGCTCATGGGCTCGACCGAGCATGTCCACGTGACCGCTCCCGACGGCCAGTTTGTCCTGATTATCCCCGTCGTCGACCTCGAGGCCAAGGGCGCGCTCAAGGCTGGCGACACCATCTGGTTCAAGTTCGAGAAGAACGCGACCCACCTCTTCGATAAGGTCTCTGGCAAGAACCTTATCTAGGCCCGGTGCATCCAGGCCCTCCCTTTGGGCGACTGCGGTATTGCCATCCTTTTGCCGCGGTCACATATAAGGCTCCCCTCCCGTCCACTGGGCGAGAGGGGAGCCTTTCTTTGTGTTGGGATTGTCTGACCGGTCGTTTGTCTCGATCTGTAACGGGTAGGGCCGATTTCGGACGTTAGATGTTACAGATCGAGACGGTTCCGCTGAGCTAACCATTTCATCTAAATCTGTAACACCAAAGGTGAATTTCAGCTGCTAGATGTTACAGACTGAGATAAACCCAAGGGAAGGGGCCGGTATGTCTCAATCTGTAACAGCTGGGACCGTTTTTACCGAGTAGCTGTTACAGATCGAGATTGTTTGGTCGAGTCGGGTCACAGGGTAACGTGCGGGCACAAAAAACGGAGCCGTGTTGCCACGACTCCGTTTCTCAAGAGGATGGGTAAGGGAAGCGAATTAGTTCAGGTGCCAGATCTCGTCGTTGTACTGGGAGATCGTGCGGTCAGACGAGAAGGTGCCGGCGTTGGCGATGTTGATCAGCGCCTTGCGCATCCAGGCGTCCTGGTCCTCGTAGTCGGCCAACACGCGCTCCTTGGTCTGGATGTACTCCTCGATGTCGAGCAGGGCCATAAACCAGTCCTTGCCCTTAATGTCATCGTGCAGGCGCTGCAGGCGCTCGACGTTGCCGGTCGCCATAAAGGCCGGGTTGGTGATGAAGTCCACCAGCAGTTTAATGCCGGGCTTGCGGTAGAGCACACCGGCGTCATAGGTGCCGTCGGCATAGAGCTGCTCGACCTGTTTGGACGAGGCACCAAAGGTATAGATATTCTCGTCGCCCACGAGCTCGGCAATCTCCACGTTGGCGCCGTCGAGCGTGCACAGGGTTAGGGCGCCGTTGAGCATGAACTTCATGTTGGAGGTGCCGCTCGCCTCCTTGGAGGCCAGGCTGATCTGCTCGGAGATATCAGCGGCGGGGATCACGCGCTCGGCGGCGGTGACGTTGTAGTTCTCGATCATGATGACCTGCAGGTAGGGAGCCACGTCGGGGTCGTTTGCAATCCACTGCGACAGCGTCAAGATCAGATGGATGATGTCCTGCGCGATAGTGTAGGCAGGCGCCGCCTTGCCGCCAAAGATGATGGTGACGGGGTGCTTAGGTCTGTTGCCGTTCTTGATATCGAGGTACTTCCAGATGATGTAGAGCGCGAGCATCTGCTGGCGCTTGTACTCGTGGATGCGCTTGACCTGGACGTCGATGATGGCGTTGGAGGGAATGGTCACGCCCTGCTCGAGCGCCATGAACTGGCGCATGATGGCCTTGGCCTCGACCTTGGTGGCGGCCAGGCGCTCAAGAACGTCCTTGTCGTCGGCGAACTTGGCGAGTTTGCTCAGATCGCCGGTGCTGCGCCAGTCGGTGCCGATCACATCGTCGAGCAGGCTGGCGAGCGCGGGGTTGGCCCCATGGATCCAGCGGCGGAAGGTGATGCCGTTGGTCTTGTTGGAGAACTTCTTGGGATAGATCTCGTAGAACGGATGAAGCTCGGTGTCCTCCAGGATCTTGGTGTGGAGGGCGGCTACGCCGTTGATGGAGAAGCCAAAGTGGATGTCCATGTGGGCCATGTGGACGGTGTCGTGCTCGTCGATGATGGCGACGCGCGGGTCATCGTGCTCGGCCTTCGCGATCTCATCGAGCTTGACGATAATGTCGGCGATGGCAGGGGAGACCTTCTGCAGGCTGGCGAGCGGCCACTTCTCGAGCGCCTCGGCAAGAATCGTGTGGTTAGTGTAGGCGACCATGGAGCGTACGATGGTCACGGCCTCGTCAAACTCGATGTCATGCTCGGTGGTGAGCAAGCGAATGAGCTCGGGGATGACCATGGTGGGGTGCGTGTCGTTAATTTGGACCACGGCGTAGTCGGCCAGATCGTGCAGGTTGCTGCCGCGCTCGACGGCCTCGTCGATCAGGAGCTGGGCGGCGTTGCTCACCATGAAGTACTCCTGATAGATGCGAAGTAGGCGGCCCTGCTCGTCGGAATCGTCGGGGTAGAGGAACAAGGTGAGGTTCTTGGCGATCTCGGTCTTGTCGAAGTCGATGGAGCTGCCGGGGACCAGGCCGTCGTCGACGCTTGCCAGGTCGAACAGGCGCAGGCGGTTCTTGGTGGGCTGGCCGTAACCGGGCACATCGATGTTGACGAGCTTGGAAGTAACGGCAAAATCGCCGAACTCGACGGTGTAGGAGCGGTCGTCGTCGACTAGGATGTCCTGCTCACCGAGCCACTCGTCGGGGACGGCCTTCTGCTGGTTGTCGACAAAGCGCTGACGGAACAGACCGTAGTGATAGTTGAGGCCCACGCCATCGCCGGTCAAGCCCAGCGTGGCGATGGAATCCAGGAAGCATGCGGCCAAGCGGCCCAGGCCGCCGTTGCCGAGTGACGGCTCGACCTCGAATTCCTCGATCTTGTTGAGGTCGTGACCTGCGGCGGTGAGCTGGTCCTTAACCTCGTCGTAGATGCCGAGGTCGATCATGTTGTTGATGAGCAGCTTGCCGATCAAAAATTCGGCGGAAATGTAATAGAGCTTTTTCTTGCCGTTGTTGAGCGGGCAGGCGGCGGAGCGCTCCTGCACGAGTTTGACCAGCAGCTTGTAAATGCGACGGTCGTCGAGCTGCTCGAGCGAGGTGCCAAAAGACTGCTCGGCGAGTTCCATGAGGTTAATTTGGGGCATGTTTTCTCCTGTGATGGGTTGTTTCATGTCTGCAATTCATAAGAAGCCCGCGCGAGGGGATTGGGGTGGCCTCGCGCGGGAAAAGCAAGCGCGTCCGCACGGTGGGGAGGGGTCGGGCGCGGTAGCTCCTATTGAGGAAGCTCGATTTCGGCTTCCGACGGGATGCGGAAGTAGGTCTCGGTCCAGTCGGTGAGTTTGTGCTCGAGCTCGCGGGTGATGGCGCCGTCGAGCATGCGCCAGGTCCAGTTGCCGCCCAGCGTGGCAGGGGTGTTGATGCGCGCCTCGTTGCCCAAGTTGAGCAGGTCCTGCATGGTGTAGATGCACGTGTCGCTCACGCTGGCGGCGATGGTGCGGTTGAGTGCATCTGCCATGGGTTCGCCGGCCTGCTGATGGGTGTACAGGGCTGCCTGCTCGCGCTGACGCGGGGTGGCCGTTCCCTCAAACCAGCCGCGTGCCGTTTCGTTGTCATGTGTTCCGACGTAGGCGACGGTGTTGGCAATGTAGTTGTGTGGCAGGTAGTACGAGTTGGTGCCCTCAAAGGCAAACTGCAGGATCTTCATGCCAGGGAAGCCCGTGGTGTCGCGCATGTCGATGACGCCGGGGGTAAGAAAGCCCAGGTCTTCGGCAATGATGGGAAGCGTGCCGAGCTTTTCCTCGAGCGCCTTGAAGAACTTGAGGCCGGGTCCCTGCGTCCATGAACCATATGACGAATCGGGAGAGGAGAACGGCACCTCCCAATAGGCCTCGAAGCCGCGGAAGTGATCCAGGCGGATGACGTCGTACATGTCGAGGGCGGCGCGAATGCGGCCCTCCCACCAGGAGAAGCCGTCGGACTCCATGGCGTCCCAGTCGTAGATGGGGTTGCCCCAGTACTGGCCGGTGGCCGAGAACTGATCGGGCGGCGTTCCCGCGACGCTGACAGGATTGCCGGCGGCGTCGATTTTAAAGAGCTCGGGCGTGGCCCACATCTCGACGGAGTCACGCGAGACATAGATGGGCAGGTCGCCGATGATGAGAATGTCGCGCTCGTTGGCATAGGCCTTGAGGCGGCTCCACTGGCGATCGAAGAAGTACTGCGTCATCTGGTGGTAGAGCATGCGCTCGGGATGGGCGGCGCAGACCTTGTTGGATGCCTCGCCGCGGCGGCGGAGCTCCTCGGGCCACTCCCAAAAGGCCTTGAGCCCGCACTCCTCCTTCACGGTCATGAACTCACAATAGGGAATGAGCCAGTCCTCGTTTGCCTGGATAAAGTCGTCGAAATCGGCCGGCTTGTCGGCGGCAAAGCGCTCAGCGGCGCGGTCGAGAATCTGACGGCGGCCGCCAAAGATAGCGCCGTAGTCGACATTGCTGGGGTCGGATCCCAGATACACGCCATCGATATCGCGCTGCTCCAGATACCCTGCCTCGATAAGCTCGGCAAAGTCGATAAAGTTGGGGTTGCCCGCGCGGGCCGAGAACGACTGATAGGGCGAATCGCCATAGCTGGTCGTCGTAAGGGGCAGAATCTGCCAGTAATGTTGTTTGCACGAGGCGAGAAAATCGACGAAGTCGTAGGCATTCCAGCCAAAGCCGCCGATTCCGTATGGTCCGGGCAGAGATGAGACGGGCATGAGGACGCCGCTTGCACGCTCCATGAATGCGCTCACCAACCTTCTTGTTGTGGGGTCGGCCTGCCGATAGGTGTGCAGTCCGCCTCCGATGTTCTGATTCGATATGCCTATTGTAAAACATGTTGTTTAAACATGTACAGGCAAGATAAAAAAGTTGGTCGATTTTCGGCGAATGGTTACATGCCATGAAAAAGCCCCGACCTCACAACGTGAGATCGGGGCAAGAGCGGTATGTAGGTTTTTGCTACTCGGCGTCGGCGAAGCCGTTGGGGTTGTGGCTCTGCCAGTTCCAGCTATCGCGGCACATATCCGCGATGTTGTACTGAGCCTTCCAGCCCATCATGCGCTCGGCCTTTGAGGCATCGCACCAGTTGGCGGCGATATCGCCGGCGCGGCGCTCGCGAATCACATAGGGCAGCTCCTTGCCGCAGGCCTTGGAGAAGGCGGCGACGACCTCGAGTACCGAGGTACCGGTGCCGGTGCCCAGGTTAAAGATCTCGACGCCGGTCTTGCCGTTCATCCAGTTAAGGGCGGCAACGTGACCGGAGGCCAGATCGCACACGTGGATGTAGTCGCGCACACCGGTGCCGTCGGGTGTGGGGTAGTCGTTGCCAAAGACCTGAACGGCCTCGAGCTTGCCCACGGCAACCTGCGCAACATAGGGCACCAGGTTGTTGGGGATGCCGTTGGGGTCCTCGCCGATCAGGCCCGACGGATGGGCGCCGATGGGGTTGAAGTAGCGGAGCAGCACAACGTCCCACTCGGGGTCGGCGGTGTGAACGTCCATAAGGATCTGCTCGATCATCCACTTGGTCCAGCCATAGGGGTTGGTTGCGGGCTTTTTGGGGTCTTCCTCGGTGACGGGCGGGTTGTCCGGGTCGCCGTAGACGGTCGAGGAGCTCGAGAAGATGATGGACTTGCAGCCATGGTTGCGCATGACGTCGATGAGCACCAGGGTGTTCTCGATGTTGTTGTGGTAGTACTCGACGGGCTTGCTCACCGACTCGCCGACGGCCTTAAAGCCGGCGAAGTGGATGACGCGGTCGATCTGATGGGTGTCGAAGATCTTGTTCATGGCCTCGCGGTCGAGTACGTTGGCCTCGTAGAAGGTGAGGTTCTTGGCAGCCTCTTCGCCCACGATGGTCTTGACGCGGTCGACGGCGACGGCGCTGGAGTTGGAAAGGTCATCGACGACGACAACCTGGTAGCCACCCTCGAGCAGCTGAACGACGGTGTGCGAGCCGATAAAGCCGGCGCCGCCGGTAACGAGGACGCAGGTGTCTTTGGGGTCGAGTGCTTTGGACATGTAGTCTCCTATCGAATCAGGAACACTTCTTGAGGGGAGTATAGCGCAGCTGGGGGCGCCCAAAACACGCGGGGCAGGAAAACCAGAGGATTGATGTTAACGTACTCATAGGGTGTTATTTGCATAATCCTTACCTTTGGCGCGGGGCGTATTTGCGAGCCGCTGACCATACTTTTCCAGCCGTTCGTGGAAATAGTTGGGACAAGCGCGATGTGCGTTAATATGTTTGAGTTGAGCGACATATAAATAAGCATGTAACGGAGTACATATGTCACCAAACAACGATTCCATCTTTACGCAGGAGCTTTCGCGCCGCACTGCCCTTAAGGCTCTTTTCGGCGCCGCTTCCGCGGCTGTTCTTTTTGGCCTGCCCGCCCGCGCCCATGCGGCTGAGGCCAGCCAAGAAACCACCGACAAACTGAATGCCGCCCAGGCCCAGCTCGACGAGGTTCAGGCCCAGCTCGACAGCATCGCAAATGAGTATGCGGCGCTGGCCAACAAGAATGCCCAGACCCTCAACGACATCGAGAATGTCCAGGGCAAGATTGACGACACGCAGGCCCAGATCGATGAAAAGAAGGCCGAGCTCAAGAAGAAGCGCAACGACCTTTCCGATCGCGTGGCCGCCAGCTACAAGTCGGGCGGCACCAACATCCTGTCGTTGCTGCTCGCTTCTGGCTCGTTTGAGGAGCTCGTCGCCAACGCGCATTACGTCGAGAAGATCAACAAGAGCGACCGTGACGCCATCGAGGACATCCAGACCATCCAGAAAGAGCTCGATACGCAGAAGTCCGAGCTCGAGTCGCAAAAAGCCGACTTGGAGAAGCTCAAGGACCAGCAGACTGCTCAGATGCAGGACATGCAGGCCAAGCAGCAGGAGGTCCAGACGGTTCTGAACGGCCTCTCCGACGATGTCAAGGAGCTCATGGCCCAGCGCGATTCCGAGATTCTTGCTGCCGCTCAGGCTGAGGAGGCTGCCAAGAAGGCTGCCGCTGCCGCGGCTGCCGCAAACAAGAACAATTCCTACTCGGGTGGTTCAAGCTCGGGTGGCGGCTCGTATGCCGGCGGCACCCCGCAGCAGAATGCCGGCTCGGGCAAGCAGCAGGCTGTCGTCAACGCGTGCTACTCCACGCCTTCGCCGGGTCAGAACTGGTGCGCGGCGTGGGTCACCAATGTCTTCCGTAACGCCGGCGTTGGCTACTTTGGAGGCAATGCGTGCGACATGTTTAACGCCTGGTGCTATAGCTCCGACCGCTCGGCGCTGCAGGTGGGCATGATCGTGGCCGACTCATCGCATAGCGGCACGGGTGCTCCGGGCCTTATCTACGGTCATGTGGGTATCTACGTTGGCGGCGGCATCGTTATGAGCAACGAGGGCGCCATTACGTCTAAGTCGCTTGACTCGTTTATTAGCTTCTATGGCACTGGCTCTGGCGTGCGTTGGGGCTGGCTCGGCGGTATTGCGCTGTCGTAGCTGCGGCTTGGTCCGGGACAGTCCGAGAGGCATAAGGTTGCCTGCTCGGGCAGTCCTGCTCGCACGGAGAGCACATTAAGTGCTCTCCGGCTCGTGCGGAACTCGCGATCAACCTTATGCCTCTCGGACTGTCCCGGCCCTCTCGGATTCGGGGCGCGGCACACCGGACTGGTTGTCTGAATTAAAGAAAGTGAAGGCCCCTTTCGGGGCCTTCTTTTTATAAAAATTCGCCTACTCGGTGGACTTCGGGTTCTAGGTCTACGTTGAATTGGTCTTTGACGGTTGCCTGGATGTGGCGGATGAGTTCGTCGACATCGGCGGCGGTGGCGTGGTCGGCGTTGACGATGAAGCCGCAGTGCTTCTCGCTCACCTGCGCGCCGCCAACGGCGTGTCCTCGCAGGCCGGCATCCATGATGAGTTTGCCGGCAAAGTAACCCTCGGGGCGCTTGAAGGTGGAACCGGCACTCGGCATGTCGAGCGGCTGCTTGTCCTCGCGGCGCTGGCGGTAGTCGTCCATGTCGGCCTTGATCATCGCGGCGTTGCCCGGGGCGAGATTGAAGGTGGCCGAAAGCACGATAAAGCCGTCATCGGCGATGCGGCTCTTTCGATAACCCAGGTTGAGCTCGTCGACATCGAACTCGATGATATTGCCGCTGCCGCGGGTGCCGTCGTCGAGCTGGCG
>CABQNF010000012.1 GCA_902465465.1 uncultured Collinsella sp.
CATTGACCTTTCGGGCGTTGGAAGGGACATCGACTTCAGCGACATCATGACAAAAGCACCGGCCCCAGATTTCTCGGGCATCTTTGACGGTCTGGAGCTCACACCCGAGCAAATGCAGCAGGTGGGAATGCTTGCCAACCAACTTTTTGAGGGCTTTTTGCAGTCTGATCAGTTTGGGGCGCTGTCACCCGAAGATCTTAAAGACGCGTCAAAGCTCGCTGCCGCATTCTCGACGTATCTTGAGAATGATGCCGCAGCCCAGCAATGCCTGGCTCAGCTCAAGGCCCTCGGCGGCGACGCCCTAGCAGAGCGTCTCCAGCAGGCGATGACCGACTATGTGCAAAAGCAGCTGGCTCCGTATCTGCAGCAGGCTATGGATCAGGTGACGAAGACGATCAGCGATCAGATTGCGGCGACGGTGTCAGCTCAGCTCAAGGCAGGCGCGGCAGGGCTCATGGACCAGATGGCGACGCAGATGTCTTCGAGTTTTGCCAACCTAGCGAGCGCTATGCGTGTGGATGCGAGCGCCTTTGCCCGCGCCATCCACTTCAACATGGATGCCGAGGACCTGAGTTCGCTCATGATGAGCTATGCCAAGGCTTCGAAGCTCACCTATGATAACAATCTGGCCACACTGGGCTATGCGGACGAGGCAGACCCCATCTCGGTCAAGATTTTCCCGCGCGACTTTGAGGCCAAGGAGCGCGTGCTCGATCACATCGACGCGTACAACAAGCAGGTCAAAGCCTCTGGCCACGATGAACAGGCAATCTCATACACCGACTACATGGGCATCATCATGGGCTCGGTGACCGACATCGTGAACACCATCAGCTTGGTGCTCATCGCATTCGTGAGTATCAGCCTGGTGGTGAGCTCCATCATGATCGGCATCATCACCTACATCAGCGTACTGGAGCGCAAGAAGGAGATCGGCATCCTGCGCGCGATCGGCGCGTCGAAGCGCAACGTGGCCAACGTATTCAATGCCGAGACCTTTATCGAAGGCCTCATCGCCGGCGTCTTTGCCATTGTCGTCGTGGTGGCCGTGAGCTTCCCGGTCAATGCTTGGGCGCTTGCGGCCAAACAGGTACCCAATCTGATGAGCCTGCCCGTGCGGGATGCGCTAGTGCTCATCGCGATTTCGGTGCTGTTGACGGTCGTTGCCGGCCTGCTGCCTGCCCGTAGCGCATCCAAGAAGGACCCCGTCGAAGCCCTGCGCTCCGAATAATGTGACAAAGGGACGGCCCCTTTGTCACATTGAGACCCTTGCGAAAACGGGGTCTAATTACCGTTCGGCAGGTTAAGAACTCCCTCTCCCCGCTTAATGCTTGACGAAGAGTCCTCTGGTTTATATACCTATCGGTAGGCATATAGGATGTATTGCCGATAGAAATGGAGCAACCATGACTCTCACCACACCAGCCAAAAAAGATTGTCTCCGTGAAAGCGGCGCATTTGCTTGGGTCGTCGTTATTGCGCTCGGCTTAATGTCCGCCGGAACGACTGGCACATATAGCATTATTGCCGGCTCATTCGTTGCTCCAGTATGTGAAGACCTGGGCTTTGAGTACACCTCTTTCTCTTTCTATTTCACTGCGATTCTTCTTGGCCTTGCACTTGGACTTCCACTTTTGAGTCGTTTCATTCCAAAAGTAATAGGCAAACCGTGGCATATTTGTGTTGAACTCGTCCTTATTGCCGCCGGCGCCGCAATGGCGTTCTACACCGAAGTCTGGATGTTCATCGTCTCCGCTGCGGTGATCGGCATCTGCTTTTCGTTCACAACGGGCGTCTGCATGTCTGATGTTATTGACCAATGGTTCAGTAAATCGTCCGGTCTTGCCATCGGCCTTGCTTGGGGCGTTAATTCTCTCTGTACGCTGTTGTTGAGCCCTGTCATTACGCTGGTCATCGAGCAACAAGGCTGGCGTACGGGATACATCGTACTTGCGGCCGTTTCTGCAGCTATGATTTTACCTGCGAGTGCATTTATCATTCGCCTTAAACCCTCTGATCGCAACATGCTTCCGTACGGAGAGACCGCCTCTGAAACCCATGAGAGCCACAGCGTCGATGAGCGGGAAGATGCCCTTTCGGGCATGGCACTCCGTGATGCCACGAAAACGCCGTCTTTTATTCTCTGTGTCCTCCTGCTTTGCGTGGCGCAGCTCACCTGCTGCATGAACCAGTTGTTTCCAACCTATGCAAGCGAGGTCGGTTTCAATCCCATCGTAGGAAGCTTAATGGTCTCGGCAGCTTCGTTTTCCGACATCTTCCTAAATCCCTTCGTAGGCAAAACATGTGACAAGCTCGGCGCTATTAAAGCAACGGTCGCGTGGACAGGTGTCAGCATTTTTTCATTCCTACTTCTCATCATTGGCGGAAGCAACGAGACCGTTTCCATCATTGCAGCTGGCGTAAACGATGCCATGTTCGCCATTGTTGGAACCGCAATGCCGATGCTTCTCCTCTCGCTCTTTGGATCACGCGATTTTGGAAGGATCTATTCAATCGTTTGCTCAGCGGGCTATGTCGTCGGTGCTTTTGGAATGCCGGTCATGATGAAGGTTTACGGCATGGCAGGGTCATTCCAGGGAGTATTTATCTTCTGCATTGCCTGCAACCTTATGATTGCTGCGTTTGCTATCGTTTCCGGCTTTCTCAGTAAGGCTGCTGAAAAGTAATAAGCGCCGATTTGCATCGGCATAGATTGCCATGCAACAGGGGTCGACTCCAAGCCAGACTGGAGTCGACCCCTGTTTTCGTTTTAAAGGTTGCCCGCAGGCACCATGGGCGCCAACATGCGCTTCAGCTTGGCTGGTCTATTTGAACATAAGCTCGACTATTCCCGCCCAAACCGCTTTTTCATCAATATCCTCACCTTGAGCGACCGTATTGCTTGCTCCCTCCAGAACGGTATAAAGAATTTGTGCGTAGAGCATCACGTCGGCACTATCGGAAAACGCGCCAATCTCTACACCATGAAGAAGGATGTCTTTAAGCGCATCCATGGTTCGTTTGGTCGCCGTCGCTTGACGTTCCTGAACTGCAGGAATTCGATTTGCTTGGACGCTAACCTCGGCCAGCACGCGTCGGCGCTTTTCATCGCTTCGATAGCCACCTATAACTGAATTGCCGAGCTCGATAAGCGCGGCCTTGAACCCGTCCCTATCGACTATTAGCGAGTAGTCGCGCTGATAGTCGATGGTCGGAAACATGCTGTCCAAGAGCGTAGTGAAAATCTCCTCTTTAGAGGGAAAGTAGTAGTACACCGATGGCTTGGATATACCGACAAAGTCGCAAATCTTTCCGATAGACGCTTTGTCATAACCGACTTCTGCCACAAGATCGTACATTGCGTCCAATATTTTTTTTCTTGTGCTCACGCTGCATTTCTCCATCGTAAATCACTTCCGCACTACCAACATTATTAAGGATGGCAACGGAACATCAATTCGTGTCCAAACATGACCACTATATACGGTGAACGGTATGTATCAGTAGGCGAGCGGCAATTATTCAAAACTATATACCGAACGGTAGGTATAGTAGTACAATAGCAGGTGAAACCCCGCTATTGTCGCGGCCGGACAGCATCGCGGGAAACTCGACGGAAGGACCAACCATGTACGAGAACTATCGTATGCCGGGCGAGTTCGAGAAGCGCTCCAACGTCTATGTGACATGGCTTCCCGATTACATCCGTGCAGAGGGTTACGATAACCGCCAGCCCTGCGTTGACGTGATCAAGGCTCTGCTCGAGTATGGCGACGTTACGGTCAACCTCAATTGCGGCACCCCCGGCTCCTATGAGGAGGCTTGCTCGCGCCTGAAGGAGGAGGGGGTTGATCTCGATCGCATCGAGATCACGCAGTTCGAAGACTCCAACTTCTATGTCCGCGACAACGGTCCCAGCATCATGGTCGACGACAAGGGCCATTCTTATATGGTCAACCCCGCTTGGACTTATTACGGCGTGTGGGACAAGAACTCCCCGGAGTGCCAGTCCGCACGTAAGGCAGCCGTTCACATGGCGGTTGCGCTCGGTTGCTTCGATATCGTCAATTCCGAAATGGTTTCGGAGGGCGGCGACCGCGAGTTTGACGGTCACGGCACTCTGATCGCCATCGAGGACACGGAATGCCGCAAGCGTAATCCCGAGTTCACGAAAGAGGAAGTAGAGGCCGAGTATAAGCGCATCTACAACCTCAACAAGGTTATCTGGCTTCCGCAGCCTATGCTCGAGGACGACGACTATCGACTGGGCATCCTCGACGAGAAGGAAGACGGAACTCCCGTCTTTGGCATGAGCTTTGCGGCTCACATTGATGAGATGTGTCGCTTTATCACTCCGAACAAGATTCTTCTTGCCGAGGTGTCCGATGAAGAGGCAGCCTCGAGCAAGGCTGGCGCAGAGTCTCGTCGCCGCATTGAGGCGGCCTACGAGATCCTGAGCAACGAAACGGACTGGGAGGGCAAGCCCTTCGAGATTGTTCGTATGCCCACCGCCGAGCCGATTGAAGTCGTTATCGCCCCTGGCGATGAGGATTACGAGCTCTATAAGGGCTTCATCGACGAAATGGGCGGCAAGTTTATGGATGGCACTCCCTGGCCCGAGGGCCCCGTCCACTTCTACGCAGCAGCGAGCTACTGCAACTTCCTCATCTGCAATGGCGTCGTTCTTGGTCAGCGTTATTACCACGAGGGCATGAACGAAGTCGTGAAGGAGAAGGACGAGCAGGCCAAAGCCGTTCTTGAGAGCTGCTTCCCCGATCGCAAAGTCATCATGATTGACTCTCTCGCGCTTAACCTGTCCGGCGGCGGCGTGCACTGCTGGACTAAGGACGTGGCGGCCAGTCGTTAGTGAGCCTCAGAGCCTGCGCTCTTTGGCTTAGGCGCCACATGTACCGCTCCCCGAGGGATATCCGTGTTTTCCTCGGGGACACATTCAACAATAATTTTGATAATAATTCGAAAGGAAATAGGCATGAACAACAGCCTCCGCGGTCGCGACTACATCAACATCCATGATCTCTCCTCCGAGGATTTCCGCTATCTCATCGATCTTGCCTGGAACCTTAAGGCTCAGAAGAAGTCTGGTGTCGACCAGCGCTACTTCCCCGGCAAAAACGTCCTCGCCAACTTTGAGTGGGGCTCGACCCGTACTCGTTGCGCATTCGAGACCTCCTGCAATGATTTGGGCATGGGCTTCACTTATCTGACCAACTCCCACATGGGTGACTGCGAGACCGTCAAGGATGCCATGCGCGTCTTTAACGGCATGTACGATCTCATCGTCTACCGCGCACAGAAGGACGAGCAGTTCCTCTATGACGTCGCCGACCTGGTTGACATCCCGGTCATCAATGCCCTTACTCTCGGCGATCACCCGACTCAGATGCTCGCTGACGCTCTTACGATGGAAGAGCAATGGGGCGGTCTGCGTACGAGCCGCGGCAAGAAGATGGCTTTCGTTGGCAACTGCGCCGGCGCCCCGGTGTGGTATGGCCGTCTGTGCGCTATGCTCGACATGGACTTCCTCGCCATCGGCCCCGACGACCTCCGTCATCAGATGTGCAAGGAAATGATCGAAGAGGTGGAGGCCTGCTACGCCAAGTACGCTCCCAATAGGACCTTTACCATCACCTCTGACCTCGATGCCCTGGATGGCGTTGACGTTATCGTTACCGAGGAGTGGCGCTACATCAACCCCGAGTGCGGCGAAGAGGTTCTGGACCCCGACGACTACAACTCCTGGCTGGGCGATGCCGAGTCTCTGTACCCCTATCGCGTCACCAGCGAGCTGTGCAAGCGCACCAACAATCCCGACATCTTCTGCATGCATGAGCTTCCCTCTGTCCACAACGCGGATCACCGTGTTGGCAAGATGCTCCTCGACCAGTGCAAGAATGACCTTCATCGCGAGATCATCACCGAGGGTTTCGAGATTGCCGACGAGTGCTTTGAGGCCAACGCTTCGGTCATCTTCCGTGAGGCAGAGAATCGTCAGCACACCATCAAGGCCGTTATGTGTGCCCTTCTGGGTCTCTAGGAGCTGCATCAATGGAAAATGCAAAGTTAAAGAGCAGCAAGGTTTACGCATGGGTTCTCGTAATCGCACTCGGCCTTATGTCTGCTGGCACGACCGGATCCTATAGCGTCATCGCGGGCTCCTTCGTCGCACCCGTGTGCGAGGAGTTCGGGTTTGACTATTCCATCTTCTCGTATTACTTCACCGCAACGCTCATTGGTCTTGCGGCAGCTCTTCCGTTTGTCGGAAAACTCATTCCCAAGGTCGTTGGCAAGGTTTGGCTCCCCGTTGTCGAGCTTATTTTGCTCGCTGCCGGCGCAGGCATGGCCTTCTACACCGAAGTCTGGATGTTCATCGCCGCTGGCGCCCTGATTGGCGTTTGCTTCGCCTTCACCACCGGCGTCGCTATGTCCGACGTTATTGACCAGTGGTTCAAAAAATCTGGTGGCCTGGCAATCGGTCTCGCTTGGGCAGTGAACTCGATTTACATGCTCATCATGAGTCCCGTCATCACCTCTGTCATCGAGGCCGCTGGCTGGAGAACTGGTTATCTGGTGCTCGCCGGTGTTTCCGCAGTGCTCATTCTCCCAGTTTCCATTCTGATCATCCGCTACAAGCCTCAGGACAAGGGCATGCTGCCCTATGGCTACGTCGAGGGCGAGACGGTCACCGAAACCGAGGAGACGACCGAGGATAGCACGCGTGGCGTTAGCTATGCGCGCGCCATTAAGTCGCCTGCCTTCTTCTTCTGCATCGGCTTCCTCTGTCTCGTTCAGCTCACTTGCTGCATGAACCAGCTCTTCCCGACGTATGCTTCCGAGGTTGGTTTTAGCCCCATGGTGGGCGGCTTCATGGTATCCGCTGCATCGCTCTTCGATCTGTTCCTCAATCCGATCGTCGGCACCACTTGCGATAGGTTCGGCAGCACGAAGGCCATTCTGGGCTGGCTCGCTGTCTCCATCCTCTCCTTTGTCATGCTCATGATGAGCAGCGGCAACTCGACGCTCAGCATCCTCGCAGCAGGCGTGAACGACGTAATGTACGTCATCGCTGGCACTGCCCTGACCGTTTTGGTTATGGATGTCTTTGGCTCCCGCGATTTCGGTCGCATCTTCGCGCTGATCTGCTCCGTGGGCTATATCGTCGGCGCCTTTGGCATGCCCGTTATGATGAAGGTCTATGAGCTTGTCGGCTCCTTCCAGGGCGTCTTCATCTTCTGCATCGCATGCAACGTTATTATCGGCCTGTTCTTGCTGCTGGCAAAAAAGACTGGTAAGAACCTCTCCTGGGACGAATAGTTCGATTCGTCTTAGACATACGCTGTAGGGCTTAACCTGCAGCCGCTTTGGGGCATCGACTAACATCGGTGCCCTTTTCATTGAATGTGACAAAGGGGCAGTCCCTTTGTCACATTGAGCGGCTTGTGAATTCGAGGTCTAATACTTTTCCGAGAAGTGAACGAGTCAAAATGGACCCCCGAAGCGTCGACACTTTTGAGATGTAATTTCCTGCGGTTTTGATCGTTGAATCCTGCGGTTTTGGCGTCAGAAAATGTCGATGCTTCGGGGGTCCAAAAAACGGTCGTTCACTTCTCGGAAAAGTATTAGACCTCGTTGTATGGGGTGCGGCTGGAGGGTAGTCATCGTTTAGTAGTTACCTCTTCCTTGTGAATCGCCCGAGGCACAAGGCATAATTCATGTGACAAGGGGGCAGTCCCTTTGCCGTATTGATCTGAGAGAAGAGTAGATGATTCTATCGTTGGCCCCTATGGAGGGGATTACCGGGCATGTGTTCCGTCGCGTGCATGCGGAGTGCTTCGGCGCGCTCGATTGCTATTACACGCCGTTTTTGCCGCCGCCGCGGGTGGGAAACCGCTTTGGCGGCAAGGCGTTTAAGGAGATTGATCCTGCCAATAACCAGGGGCTCAACGTGGTGCCTCAGCTGATGTCCAAGAACGCGGACGAGTTTGTGTGGGCGGCACAGGTGCTCGCCGACATGGGCTACCGCGAGGTCAATCTCAACTTGGGTTGCCCTTCGGGAACGGTTGTCGCCAAGGGCAAAGGATCGGGCTTTTTGCGCAACTTGGACGAGCTCGAGGTGTTTTTGAGTGACGTGTGTGAGCGCTCTCCGCTGCCGGTATCGGTCAAGACCAGGTTGGGGTTGGAAAGTGATGACGAGTACGAGCGCGTGCTCGATTTGTATTGCCGCATGCCGCTAGCGGAGCTGATCGTGCATCCGCGCGTACAAAAGGACCGCTATACGGGCACGCCGCGCAAGGAGTTTTATGGCGAGACGCTGGAGCGCGCGCCGTTTCCGGTCGCCTACAACGGCGATATTTTTGATCTTGAGGATATGGATGCGCTGGTGGAGGCCTATTCCGGGACACGCCATGTGATGCTGGGGCGTGGCTTGCTTGCGAATCCCGCTCTGGCTCGCATGGTTAAGGGTGGCCCTGCTGCCACGGTAGCCGAGCTGCAGCGTTTCCATGACACGCTGTTTGCTGCCTATGCAGAAGAGATTGGCGGTAACGCGGTCTTTCGTATGAAGGAGTGGTGGTTCTACGCCAAGTGCGCTTTCGCTGACCCCGCTACCGTTCACAAGCTCGTGCGTAAGACCAAAAAGGTCGACGAATACCGCGCCGCCGTCGAGCGGGTCTTTCGCGAGCAGCCACTCGCACCCATAGCTCGCTTCCGCGGCTAGTTAGACATCGGGGACGTTCTTTAGCGACTAGTCATTTAAGAACGTCCCCAATGACTATGTTGCACTAGAGCAGGTTCTTCTGTACCCATGCGATGATGTCGCTCGACTCGTAGAGTGGCTCTCCGTCAATGAGCAGACAGGGAACCTGGCGCTTTCCGCCGACGGCGATGAGTGTCTGCTCGGCTTCGGTATCGGTCGAGATATTGCGCTCGGGAATGGTCACACCGTTATCGGCAAGGAATCGTTTGACTTTTATGCAATACGGGCAGCCGGTCATAACGTACAGCGTGAGCTCATGATTAGTAGCCATGGGTCTCCAATCGGTTGAGGTTTCGATTGAAATACCCAAAGCCGCCGCGGTCTATGCGCGCGTCAACGACGACTCGATGGCTTGGACCAGAAACGCCGTGGCTCCGGTGCCGCAGGGCTTGTCGTAGTAGTCAACAAAGCGCTGGTCGGCAAGATAACCATTGGCGAGGCCCAGGTACGCTTCGTTCTGGGGTTCGCGTCCCCAGTTGAGACCAATCCAACGACGATGCATCGCGACAAGCTTGCGAGCCTCGCTTCCATTCGCATCGCCATCGCCCATGGCAATCGAGAGCTGGCCCAGAATAGCGCGTTCAAGTTCCTTCATGTCGTTCCATGTCTCGGGGTCCATGTCCAGCAACGCTTCGTTTGCTGCATCGATAGCCTCATCGCCGTAGCGCGCCCGCGCCTCGGCACCGTAGCGCGCCTCGTTTTCCTGCACGGTGCGCCAGCGCTCCAGTTGCGGCAGGACGGCGCCCATGAGCGAGACGGCTTCGTCGAGCGACATGCCGGTGTTTTGTGCCAGGCGCGGGGCACAATCCTCAATCATTGCCTCCATGGTGGTGTCATAGGTGTACTTGCCGTGGTCGTAGCACCACTTGCAGTAATGATCGGTCGCGGTGCCCGTGGCATCGGTGCCGCAGTCGTCGGGCGTGAGTATCATGCCGCAGCTCTGGCAATAGTGCTCAGGCATTTCGAGCAGGTGGGACAGCGGTTCTCCGGTTACGGCGGCGATGAGCTTCATCATGTCGATGCCCGGTGTGACCTCGCCGCGCTCCCACCGGCTGATGGCCTGGCGTGTGACGAAGAGCTTAGCGGCAAGCTGCTCTTGGGTAAGGTGATGGGCGCGACGGACAGCAATGAGCTTTTCTGCAAAGGCCATAGCGGCTCCTTTCTGCTGGTTGATGGCTTAAGCATACGCGGCGGCAGGCGCCCTTCCAAGCAACCGTTGGTTGCACGACGGGGGACCGCGGCGAAGAATTGCGCGCAACGCCCCACGTACAATGACCGGCATGGAACCTATCGCACACATACATACCGATCTGCCGCAGAAGTTCGGCATTCCGCGCAACAGCTTTTTGGCGCCTCATCTGCAGGGACGCATCGTTTTTGAGCCGGAATTTGCCTCCAATGCAGCAGTTGAGGGCTTGGACTCCTTCTCTCACCTATGGCTGCTGTGGCGTTTTGAAAACGGCACACCCGGCGGCACGGCTAAGGACATAGCCGCCGATGCCAAGACGCGGGACAGGTCCGGAACCAACGCAAAATGGTCGAAGACCGTGCGCCCGCCGCGTCTGGGCGGAGCCGAGCGCGTGGGTGTGTTTGCCACGCGCAGTCCGTTTCGCCCTAATCCCATTGGGCTCACCTGCGTCAAGCTCGACCGCGTGGAGCTTACCGACGATGGTCCCATCATCCATGTGTTGGGGACCGACCTGCGCGACGGCACGCCCATCTACGACATTAAGCCCTACATTCCGTTTGCGGACTGCCACCCGGATGCGACCGGAGGCTGGATTGAGGATGCTCCGTGGCAAGAGCTCGACATCGAGTTCCCGCAGACGCTGCAGGATATAGTCCCGCCCGCAAAGCTCCCCGGCTTGGTCGAGGTCCTTCGCCAAGATCCACGCCGCGCGGGCAGCAAGCACGAGCCAAACCGCGTTTACCACTTGGCCTACGCCGGACTCGACATATCTTTTACGGTCGATGAAACCCAGCTAACCGTAGTCGCCGTCACCGACGCGCGAGACTAACCAGCCATTCGTCCGCACCCGTCAAATTAAGCGCCAAACCCCGCGCCAAAACCGCCCACGCTGGTGGACAATAACGCCTACCAAAACAATCACTTTGCACGGGGGCTCAGCATGAAATACGACTTTAGCTCGCTTATCGACCGCCACGGTATGGACTCCATAGCCGTTGACTCCTGGGGTGAGATCCCCGGTATGGCTCCGAACGCACCCGACGAGGGCTTCGACCGCATTCCCATGTGGGTGGCCGACATGAATTTTGCCACGGTGCCCACGGTCCAGGAACACATCATTCAGCGTGCCCAGCACCCCATGTTCGGCTATTTCGATCCGCGTCCCGAGTACTTCGACCGCATCATCGAATGGCAGAGCCGCCGCAATGGCGTCGAGGGTCTGCGTCCTGAACATATCGGCTACGAAAACGGCGTGCTGGGCGGCGTCGTGTCGACGCTGCGCGCGTATGTCCAGCCAGGCGATGCGGTGCTGGTCCACAGCCCTACCTACATTGGTTTTACCAAGTCTATCGAAGCCGCGGGCTATCGCATTGTCCACAGCCCGCTTAAACTCGACGACCAGGGCGTGTGGCGCATGGACTTTGAGGACATGGAGTGCAAACTCGCCCAAAACCACATTCATGCCGCGGTGTTCTGCTCGCCGCACAATCCCTGCGGCCGCGTATGGGAGCGCGACGAAATCGAGCGCGCCATGGACATCTATCGCCAGCACGATTGCGTGGTGATCTCGGACGAGATTTGGTCCGATATCATCCTGCCGGGGCACAAGCACATCCCGACGCAGTCGGTGAGCGAGGATGCCCGCATGCGCACGGTTGCCCTCTACGCGCCCAGCAAGACGTTCAACCTAGCGGGCCTGGTCGGCAGCTACCACATCATCTATAACGAGACGCTGCGCGACCGCGTGTGCGCCGTGTCCAACAAGACCCACTACAACGAGATGAATGTCCTCTCCATGCATGCGCTTATCGGTGCCTACCAGCCGCAGGGCTACGAGTGGGTGGACGAGCTCAACCAGGTGCTTGCCGGCAATATCGAGTACTTCTGCGATTACGTGGACGAGCATTTTGAGGGCGTGTCTTATTCACGTCCGCAGGGCACGTACATGGTGTTTCTGGACTGCACCGAGTGGTGCCGCGAGCATGGCCGCGATATTCAGTGGCTGCTCGACGAGGGGGCGCGCGTGGGCGTGGGGTATCAGGACGGCCGCCCGTTCCACGGGCCCTGCCACATTCGCGTGAATCTGGCGCTGCCGCTTTCGCGCGTAAGGGAAGCGTGCGACCGCCTGGACCGCTACGTTTTTAATGCACGGTAAGTGAGCACTGCATGTGGGGCCTTCTGCCAAGTCGGCTGGAAGGCCCCGCATGGTAAAACGTCTGTAACCATTGGGCGCTCGACCGGTTTTGTTTGCTATTATTTCAGCATTTTAGTCTGTAAACAGGATCGTCTGGAGCTCGATGAAAAGACCCCGCCGCTCGATTGCCATATCGCTGTTTGTTGCGCTTGCGGTAGCGTGCACCTTTGTCGTAGCGATAGCTGGCTGCTCCGGGTCGAATGACGGAGCCTCGACGTCTGCATTAGAAGGTCTGGACGCCTCGCAAGCCAAAGACGACAACCTTAAGACGCTCAACGTTGGCAGCGACCTCTATCCACCGTTTGTGTATACCGACGAGTACGGCGATATCGTTGGCCTGGATGTTGAGATATTGACCGAGGCTTTGGCCCGCATTGGTTACAAGCCAAAGTACCAGCTGATCGATTGGGAAAAGAAGAAAGAGCTGCTGGCGAGCGGCGAACTCGATTGTGTCATGGGCAGCTTTAGTATGACGGGTCGCGAAAACGAATATCGTTGGGCCGGCCCGTA
>CABQNF010000013.1 GCA_902465465.1 uncultured Collinsella sp.
CCCGCCGCAACGCCTTCGTCCATGTCGCATGCCGGCAACACCGGGGCCTCTGCGTCAGCCACGCGCTCAAGCTCTTCGGGAAACACGCGCGAGCAACCGGCAAGCTCGCCGTCTACATAGAGCGTCACATGAATGCAGTTTGGATCCTCGTCGATAGCGTCGAACTCATTCTCGTAGCCCTGCTCGTCCATAAAAACGACGCGGCGCACCAACGCCGCGTCATCAAAGCATCCCGTCTTAAGTTGGATATCCATGGCTGCCCTTTCATTCAATGCGAACGTTAGGGACAGATTTTAGCGAAAATGAGCTCCGCGTACGCTAAACTTCGCGCGAGCCTTCGCCAGGCAGTCGTAATGACCCACGTTATGGGCATCGCTCGCGATGAAGCTGTACAGGTTCTGATCGAACAGGCGCTGTGCCGGCTTTTTCTCGCGACCAAAGCGACCGCCGGCAATAAAGTCCGCCGAAGCCTGCAGCTTGCAGCCCATATCGACCAGACGCTCCGCCACGCTTACATCCTTTTGAACCGCACGATAGCGCTCAGGATGAGCGATGATCACCTGGTAGCCACGGCACTGCAAATCGTAAATCGTGTTCTCGTACTCTCTAAACGCATACGCATCGGCATGCGTCGAAAGTTCGAGCAGAAACTCGTTGGTCCCATCGAAATGCAAGTGCTCCGCGGCATCGATACCAAGCTCAACGAGCTTTCGATGGTTGACCTCGAAGCCCATCTGGAGCGGAAAACCGTCAGCGTTATCACGCAGCAGCTCAAAGGCATCCCACATCTTGTCGTAATCAAAATAGGGATCACGGCAGTGAGGAGTGCAAACGATTCTGGTTACACCGGCCCGCTTGGCAGCCTCGAGCATCGCCAAGCTCTCATCGAGATCGGCGGCGCCGTCGTCTACACCCGGCAAGATATGGCAATGAATGTCACGCATAGGTCAGCCTTAATCAACTAAACGTTTGCTCGGTTGGTGAAGATGCCCTTTTTGGAAGTCCCCTGATCGTCGGAGCCCTTCTTAACCTTCTTACCGTCCTTGGTGTAGTAGGAGTAGTAGTACTCGCTGGTCTCGGTCTCGCAGTAGTTCATAACGGTACCGATGAGCTTGACCTTCTCGGACTTCTTAAGCTGACCGATGGCGTTGAGCGCCTCCTCGCGCTTGGTGAAGTCCTCGCGCACCACGAACAGCGTGCCGTCGGTCAGGCTGGCAATCTCGGCAGCATCGATGAAGGTGCCGACCGGGGGAGCGTCGAAGATGACGTACTGGAACTTAGCAGACAGTGCCTTTACCAGCTTGGCAAAGCGGTGAGAGACGATGATGTCGGCAGGATTGGGAATATGCGGCTCGGCATCAAGGAAGTAGAAGTTCTTCTGACCCGTCTCGACAATTGCCTGGTCAATGGAGATCTGCTCGGAAAGAACCGCATAGAGTCCGCCGCGCGAACGAACGCCGAGCATATCGGAAAGGGACCTGCGGCGCATATCGGCCTCAACCAGGAGCACGGACTTGCCACTCGTGGCAATTGCCTGAGCAAGGTTAATGGAAACCGTAGACTTGCCCTCGTTGGGAATCGAGGAGGTAACGGTGATGGTGCGAATGGGGTCGTCCACGCTCGCAAAGCGGATGTTGGCCAGAAGGGTCTTGGCGGCATTCTGTACAACGAGCTTATCGGTGTTCTTTGCCTTAGCCATGCCTATTTACCACCTTTCATAGCCGGAATTCGGCCAACAACGGGAATGCCCAGGAGCTCTTCTGCCTCTTCGGCACCGCGGATGCGGGTGTTGAGCATGTCTGCCAAAACGACATAGGCAACTGCGATAAAGATGCCCGCGAGGAACGCGACAGCAACGTACAGCATACGCTTGGGGCCGCTGGGGGCTTCGGGGGTCTTAGCCTCGTCGATAACGTTGATGCTCTGGGCAGCGCCGACGTTCTGAGCGACCGTACTCACCGAGCTAGCTATGGCCTTTGCGACCTTAGCCGTCTCCTTGGCATCGGTGCCGGTAACCGAAAGCGTAATGACACGCGTGGTGGTCTCGGAGGAAACAGACACCTTGTAGTCATCCAGATCGGTGAGGCCCAGTTCATTGGCTGCGCCGCTCTTAACGCTATCGCTATCCAGCAGCGTGGCGATATCGTTGGAAAGCATCTGACTCGCCGAGAGATCGTTGTAGCTCATCTGACCGCTATCGTCGGTCTTGGCGAGAATGTACATGCTCGTCGTCGCGGTATAGGTGTTGTCCATCGCAACGAAGGACACGATGCCCATGGCGATCGCGCAGACCACCGGAAGGGTGATGACCAGCTGAAGGTGCTTCTTCAGCAGCTGGAACAGTTCGAGAAGGGTCATGCAGCTTGCCTTTCATTTCCCCAGTTCGGATTGACAAAACTGTCCGTATGTTATCGCATCTTTTTACCGAGACCAAACTCTATACATAAGAAACAGGCTCTCCTGTAAAAATGTCGGAAGCAATCGTAAAATTGCACAACAACGCCGCACCCGAAAGTCAAATGCGGCGTCTACATCAATATCTATGTTGTATCGCTATGCGAATGGCTCGTCCTGCTGTATGGGAAACGTCACCGTAATGGTGGTTCCCACGCCCAACTCGCTCGACAGATCGAGCGTGGCGTGATGATACAGGGCCGCATGCTTGACAATGGCAAGCCCCAGACCGGTTCCGCCGCGTGCCTTGGACCTACTCTTGTCCACGCGATAGAACCGCTCAAATACCTTGCCCTGTTCTTCAGGCGCGATACCGATTCCCGTGTCGGCGACCGCAAGGAACGGATGGCCTTCGTCGTTGGTGCCGCACTGCAGCGTAACCGTACCGCCGGGTCGATTGTAGCGGATGGCGTTGCTTGCCAGATTATAGATGAGCTCGTCAATCAAGCGCGACACGCCCTCGATGACCACAGGCTTGGTCTCATGACTTATCGTCACATTCGCCTGACGGGCGACCTGTTCAAGACGCTGCTCGACCGCGTAGATGGCACGCGAGAGCTCAATAGGCTCCGTGGACCCAATGGGCACCGCCTCGCCCTCAGCTGCACGCTCGGCCTCGTCCAAGTTAGACAGCGTAAGGATATCGTTGACAAGCGCTGCCAAACGGCCCGCCTCACGATAGATGCGACCGCCAAAGTTGCGCAGGTCGCCCTCGCCCTCGACCATGCCGTTTGCGATGAGCTCGGCATAGCCCGAAATCGCCGTAAGCGGCGTCTTGAGCTCATGGGTGATATTCGCCGTGAACTCGCGGCGCATACGGTCGTTGTCCGCTAGCACCGCCATTTGGCGCTTGAGTTCCTGGCGCTGCGACTCGATACGCTCAAGCATGGGGACCATCTCGGCATAGGCGTGCTCATAGCTACGGCGTGGGTGGTCCAAATCCACCTCTTGCAACGGCGCGATGATGGCACGGGACTCGCGGCGCGCCATAAAAAACGAGAGTACCGCACCCGCTGCTGCGATAAGCAGCATCGGCGCCACCATCGACAGCAAAATCGCCGCAACGCCAGGCTGGGCCTGCGCCAAGCGGACAACCTGGCCGTTATCAAGGGCGACGGCGCGATACAGCATAATCTCGTCGAGCGTAGAGCTTGCGCGCTCCGCGGAACCCAAACCACTCTCAAAGGCCTCGATGACCTCGGGGCGATCGCCATGGTTGGGCAGTGCGGAAGGCGACGCCTCGTTGTCGTAGGCAACCGATCCATCCTTGTTAATCAGCGTGATTCGCAAGTCCTCGCGATCAAGGCTACGCAAGAACGGGATGGGCTCCTGCTGTTCGTCGAGAGCGGCAGCAATGAGCTCGGTTTCCTGCGCCAGATTGGTACTCGTGGCATCCGCCAAGGTGTTTTGCACAAAGAACGCACCCAGCACCGTAAACGCCACGATAACCGCCATGGCGCAGACAAAGATCGTCACAAAAACGCGGTGCGACAGCGTATGTTTTCCCTGGGGGGCGAAGACCACGGGTTACTCCTCCGATGCGGTGGCCGCGGTGTCGTCACCTTCGGCACCATCACCGGCAGAAGGCTCGGCCAAGCGGTAGCCCACGCCGCGCACGGTCTCGATGGCGCTGGCATGCTCGCCCAGTTTTTGGCGAAGCGTCTGCACGTGCACGTCAACGGTGCGCGAACCGCCGTCGAAGTCCCAGCCCCACACGCTCTGCAGCAACGACTCGCGGGTAAAGACCACGCCGGGCTTGCGCATGAGGTACTCGAGCAGGTCGAACTCGCGCAGGGTGAGCTTAAGCGACTCGCCGGCAACAGTCACCTCACGATGGCTGGGCGAGAGCACAATGTCGCCCACGCTGAGCACATCGCTTGCCTGTTTGACCATGCCGCCGCGACGCAGCAGTGCGCGGCAGCGGCTGGCGAGCTCCATGAGCGAAAACGGCTTAGTCAGGTAATCGTCGGCACCGCCATCGAGCGCCATCACCTTGTCGAGCTCGGTATCCTTGGCGGTAAGCATCATGATGGGCACCGTCGCCGTCAGGCGATCGGCACGCAGTCGACGCATAATCGCCAAGCCATCGGTATCGGGCAGCATGATGTCGAGCAGGACGGCATCGGGTACCCGTCGCGCCACGGCAGCCTTAAACTCACCGTCGCACGAAAAGCCTTCGGCCTCAATCCCCTGCTTGCGCAGCGCATAGACCGTCAAATCCCTGATGTTGTCATCGTCCTCGACGTAATAGATCATGTTGAACCCCTTTGCGGCCGGCATGACCGCATCTTAACCCTAAAGGTACCTTTACTAGATGGTATCAGCCAAAACGCCCCGTCAAATAATCCGCCGTGCGCGGATCGGTCGGATTCTTGAAGAGTTGCGCGGTGGGCGCGTGCTCCACCAGCTCACCCAGCAAAAAGAATGCGACCGAATCGGAGATACGCGCCGCCTGCTGCATATTGTGCGTAACGACCACGAGCGTGCAGGTCTCTTTGAGCTCGCAGGCCAGCTGCTCCACCACCAGCGTCGACACAGGGTCGAGTGCCGAGGTCGGCTCGTCCATCAGCAGAATGTCGGGCTGCACGGCAAGTGCGCGGGCGATGCACAGACGCTGCTGCTGGCCGCCCGAAAGACCCAGACCCGACTCTTTGAGCTTGTCCTTGACCTCATCCCATAGCGCAGCACGACGAAGGGAATCCTCGACCAGCTCGTCGAGCACGACGCGGTCGCGCACTCCCATGCCGCGAGGACCGTAGGCGACGTTGTCGTAGATGCTCATGGGAAACGGGTTGGGGCGCTGGAACACCATGCCCACGCGCTGGCGCAAGCGGCAGATGTCGTAGTCGCCCAGGATATCTTGACCATCGAGCGCAATCTTGCCCTCGATGCGGCAATCCTTGATGCCGTCGTTCATGCGGTTAAAGCAGCGCAGCAACGTGGACTTTCCGCAGCCCGAAGGCCCGATGAACGAGGTGATCTGCTTGTCGCGGATCTTGATATTCACGTCCTTGAGCGCATGATGGTCGCCATAGAACAGGTCGAGGCCCTCGACATCGATGCGCGTCGGCGAGGCGGCAAGATCCTCTGCCGTGGGGCGAGTCGCATCCCCAACCTCGCGCTCGCGCGCGGCCTCGGCCTGCGCTTTCATGAGTTCTTCAAGCTCCGTGGGCTCCACAGCCGCAGCAGCCGTCATACCGCATACCTCCACATCGATATCAATTCAGCAGTATCGATAGTAGGAATCGCGGCTCATATGCACGTGAGCGCATTGTCAAGTGTTTGTAAGGGCACACTGGCTATGCGGCGGGCAGCTCGATGGTGAATATCGTGTGTTCGGGCGTCGATTCACATGCAACGGTACCGCCGTGCGCGCATACGATCTCCTTGGCGATGGCAAGCCCCAGTCCAGCGCCGCCGCGATTGGTCGCACGCGCCGCATCCAGGCGATAGAACTTCTCAAAGATCACCTTGAGCTTTGCCTCAGGGATGGGATCGCCCTGATTGATAAAGCGCACGCGCACGCCACCGCCGTCCCGGCGTCTGGCCTCGATCGTGATGGTCGAGCCCTCATAGCTATAGGCAACGGCGTTTTTCATGATGTTGTTGAACACGCGAGCCATCTTGTCGCCATCCACGAGCACCGTCAGGTCCTCGCGAATATCAACTTGGGCTTCCTTATGCTGCTCGTTGAGGATGGGATAGAACTCGTCAGCCACCTGAGCCAGCAGCAACCCCAGATCAACATAGCCGCGCGTGAGCACGATATCGTGGAAGTCAAAGCGCGTGATATCGAAGAACTCTTCGATGAGCGCATCGAGCCGGTGCGCTTTGTCGAGAGCCACGCCCGTAAAGTGCGCACGTTGCTCAACCGGCAGCTCAGGAGCCTCTTGCAGCAGCGAAAGATAGCCCACCACACTGGCAAGCGGGGTGCGTAGGTCATGTGCCAAGTACGTGACCAGATCGTCCTTGCGATGCGACTCGTCACGCAGAGCTTGCTGCACCTTGCGCTCACGGTCACGCACGCGGTTAAGGGCGCCCTCGACCTCCAAGAAGTCGCCGTCGATGTTATCCCAGGTGTCGGGGTGATCGATCAGGCGATCTTGAATACGAGCGGCCAGCACACAATCGGCATGCTGCTCGCCCTGCTCGTAGCCCTGGTAGTACAGGGCGCGGCCACACAAGAACAGCACGCACGCGGCAAGCGCCAGCACAAAGCCAAGCATGTTGAATACAAAGCCGGCATCGAACAGCACCGGCCCTTCGATGCCGTCGAGCGCCATGGCGCCAATCGCCAACGTCATGGCCCACGCGGCGCCGCCAATCACCACGCAGCGGCACACGATCTCAAATCGATCGATCAGCAAAAAGCCGACAAGCAGCACCGCCAAGATTCCGACGATGTTGTCGATGCCAATCAGCAGCAGGCTCAGCAAAAAGAGCAGCACCGTTGCAAGCGCGCGGTTGTCGACGACCGACCTCACGTATTCAAAGAGCCGATCGGGCACCTCGAACGCTTGCCTATCGTCTTTTGTCATATCAAGATCCTCACAAGCGAAAAGCGTTATTCGATGATGTAGCCGACGCCCCAGACGTTTTTGATAAAGCGTGGCTTTTGTGCGTCGTCGCCGATCTTTTCGCGCAAGTGGCGAATATGCACCATCACCGTATTGTTGGAGCCGGGCATAAAGTCCTCGTTCCACACCGCGCGGAACAGGTCCTCCACGGCCACCACGCTGCCGCGATGCTCGACCAGATACAGCAAGATTGAATACTCGGTGGGCGTGAGGCGAACCGGTGAACCGTCCACTGTCACGGAACGAGCATCGCGGTTGATCTCCAAGCCGTCGAGCTGAATGGTCGGCGACTCAGCCGCCTGTGCACGGCTACCGTAGCTGGTGTAGCGGCGAAGCTGAGCGTGCACGCGCGCGATGAGCTCCAGCGGACGGAACGGCTTAACCACGTAATCGTCCGCGCCAAGCGAAAGGCCCCCGATCTTGTCTTGCTGGGCATCGCGCGCCGTCAGCATGATCACGGGATAGGTATGGCTGGAACGGATCGTACGCAGCAGCTCAAAGCCATCGATATCGGGCAGCATGACATCCAGCAGCGCCAGATCGAATTCCTGCTCCAAGATTGCCTTGGCAGCATCGGCCCCGCTATAGGCAATCTGGACATCAAAGCCCTCTTTGGTTAGGTAGATACCAACCAAGTCGGCGATGGCCTTTTCGTCATCAACTACCAAAATGCGCTCGTTCATGCGTGCTCCTCTCGCGCTCCATTATGCCCGAGGCGACGCACGCCACACACAACAAGCGTGGGTGATTAAGTCGGCCTTAAGCACCCTTGTGCCCATTCGAGCGCGGATGTGGACCACGCACGCACGCGATGATCGCCGACGACGGCAAACGATATACTCTAGTTCCAGAAGAGACCATCCCGTCGAAAGCGAAACCTGTGAAGACCCTCACCTCTTTTGCAAAGCGCTCAGCCCAGCTTGCCGCCGGCTTTGTCTGCGCTATCGCCCTTGCCGCTGGCGTACCCACCGTCGCTGGCGCCCAAGTGCTCACGACCGACAATGTTTGCGGCAAAACCGCCGATGCGCGCGGCATCTCGGCCGAAAACCTGCCCGATATCGATGCGACCAATGCCCTCGTCATGGGCAAAGACGGCACCGTCTACTATGGGCGCGGCGCCGATGGGCAGGTCAAAATCGCCTCGATCACCAAGGTCATGACCGCAATCCTAACCGTCGAGAATTGCAAGATGGACGAGAAGGTCACGGTGAGCAACGCCGCAGCCACCGTGGGTAATTCGACCGCCGGCTTGCTCGAAGGCGACGAGCTTACCGTGGAGCAGGCACTGCGCGGCCTGATGATTCCCTCGGGCAACGACGCCGCCATCGTGCTCGCCGAATATGTGGGCAAGAAGATCGACCCCAAGACCAAAGACGCCGAGGCCACATTTGTGAAGGCCATGAACGAGCGCGCTAAGAAGCTCGGCTGCACCGGTACGCTTTTTGAAAACCCGCATGGTCTGGACTTTGATGAGTGGGCTGGCAATATGCACTCAACCGCACACGACGTAGCGCTGATGATGCAGGAGGCCATGAAAAACGACACGATCCGCGAGGTCGTAGCGAGCGAGGATTCCTGGATCGAGGTCACGGGCGCCGACGGCACCGACCATTCGCATTCCATGGACACGCATAACTATTTGCTGGGCCAAGATGGCAACATCGGCGGCAAGACCGGCACCACCGACGACGCGGGCTATTGCTTTACGAGCGCCTACAACCGCGATGGCGACGAGATCTACACCGTTATTTTGAACTCCACCACCACCGATCAGCGCTTTACCGATACCGCCACCCTTGCCAACTGGTACTACGGTCACAAGGTGACGGTCGCAATCGCCAACACGCAAGAAAAGACCGCCAACGGCAACCCGCTTATGGCGCGCATTAGTCAAACCGACTGGACGGATAAGACAATCGACGCCACGCTCGCCGATCCCACGGCGCAAGCGACCGTGTTTTCCCTTGCCGGCGAGGTGACCGAAAAGGTTAGCTACGACGATCTTTCGGGCACGGTGCATGTGGGCGACAAGGTGGGCAGCGTTACACTCAAGCAGGACGGCACCAAGATCGCCGTCATGGACCTGGTTGCTGACGAGGAAGGCGCAGGGCCGAATCCCATTGAGTGGCTCCTTGTGAAGCTCGACCGCCTGGGCCGCCGCATCGACAACCGCCCGCTCACAGCCGAGAGCGAGACCGTAGCCAAGGCGCCCGAGATGTAAGATCGAAGAACAATACACTCGCTGAAATGAGGCGTCCAACGGGGCGCCTCATTTTTTGAGGGTTCGAATCCCCAGCTAACGTGGTTCAACTAAAAAAGGGCCCCCGATGGGACCCTTCTTTAAAGTTAAACTGGCGGAGAGCTGGGGATTCGAACCCCAGATGCCCTTTTGGGGCATACTCGCTTAGCAGGCGAGCACCTTCGGCCTCTCGGTCAGCTCTCCGTAACAGCCGTTCTATAGTAACCAAACAGCCAAGGATGGGCAAGAGGAAATTTTCTAATTGCCTAGCATCCTTTCCTCCTTGGAGGCTTCGCCTACCCCAGCGAGCGGTTGAGGGAGCCGAGCTCGTCGTTGCCCATGGTGCGCCACATTTGGAAGATGCAACCGCGTGCCAGGAAAAAGAAGCCGTTGTCGACCAGTTGCACAGCGGCATCTGCCAGCTGATTCGTCACGGAGGACACTGGCGGCAGCTCGAGTCCAGCCTTGCGGATGGTCTCGACCGCCTCCTCGAACGTCGGAGGCTCGCTGACGCCCATCTCATTCATAAGGCCCTGCATTTCTTCCAGCGCGCTGCTGCCCGATTCCTCACCGCGCGGCACCAGACGGTAACAAGCCAGCGCCAGGTCGAGCTGATCGCAATTCCAATAGGCAAACGCCAAGCGATAGAACAGGTAGCCGATTGCAGAACGATCGCTGGCAATACGTAGGCCGTGGCGCGCCACCTCGATAATCTCGTCAAAACGCTCCAGACGCGCAAGCACGTTGATGAGCGCAAAGTGCGATTGCATGGACGAGCGCGCCAGATCGTAAAGATGGCGCACCTCGGGCAGCGCTCGTTCAAAGTCCTCTTGCTCGGCGTAAAAACTGCAGATCTCGTGCTGGGCAAAGTACAGCGCATCGGGCGCACGAAGGATTCGCACAGAGCGGTCTTCTTCCAACACCGGTAGCACCATGCGCACCAGCTGGTTATCGCAAAACTGCGTTTGAACCGGACCTGTCGCCAAAAGCTCGGCGACGGCGCACTTAGCCTCCAGCTCCTCGACAAGACGGGAAAAGCCTTCAAAAGCACCTGTACGGTCAACTTTTGCCTGCTCGCGCAATTCAACAACACGGGCCACGTATGGGTCGTCGTCCTCTTCCATGACCTCCAACTCGTCAGCCGTATCGGCAAGCAGCAGATCGCGCAGCGCCGGCGGCAGCGTGCGATGGTCATCACGCGGACGAGCATGAACCTCCGCAGGCTCAATCGTCTCCGGAGCGGTTGACTCATACGCCTCAAGCACACGCTTGCACGGCATATCGTCCATGTCCATGCTCTCAAGATCCTTGGCGACAGGCACGCAATCGGCCAGATAGGCCGCGCGCCCAAAGAAATACGTTTCGACAACGCGCTCGCCCTGCTCGCCGTCGGGAGCCGCAATCTGCACGTAGCAGCGCGTGATGCGAGCACCCGAAGCAAAGCAAGCCGCCGCGAGTGTAAGCGCAACACGCGCATCGTGCTCAGTGGCCCATGCCGCGCGCTTAGGCTCATCCACCTCGCGCCAGGCGTCATCTTGAGCATCGTATTCGCGCTGCGGCATAGCATCGACAACCGTGCGGCCAAATCGCACCAGCATGATGCCCTCGGCGACGTTAGCTCGATAGGTGTAGTCGAGCCGCGTAACCACGTTGAGCGCTTCTACGATACGTGCAAAACGGGTGCGAACGTCCCACTCGCCACCCGGCTGGCACGCAACCGTCCCCGGCTTGGCCCATGGGTTGTCATTCGACAGCGTTTCGAGCAGGCGAGGAACGTCGTTTGTCGTCTTGCTGATATGCCATAGGTCAAAGAGCGAGCAGCCCTCAAAGCTTGGCGACGAGGCAACGGGGCCCAACCCTGCCCCAATACGCTCAAGGATGCCCGATAGGCGGTTCAGGCGGCACTCGACGGCAAGCAGGGTATCGATCTCGTCCTGGTCCAGCAGGCTACGGTCAAAATTGAGATAGAAGAGCCTCGAGCGATCGATGCGCGCCAGGCTCATTTCGGTTTTGGCCGCGATGGTGCGCAGGCGAGGCAGATTAACTTCGCCCATCAAAGCGGCGGCATAGCGCTCAATGCCACTTGGATTATCTGTATGGTCAATGCGATAGAGCAACGTTTCGATTGCATCGGGCAGCGGCGTGGAATCAAAACCCAGCAGTACCTCAACCGGCTCGGGGAGTTTTACAAGTTTGATCTTGTCGACAGCATTTTTCATGCCCTCGTCGAGGCCGTCGGCATCTGCCGTGCCCGAGACAGTGTTTTCAGAATCGGCGAATATCACGTAACGCAAGAACATCGAGGCCATGAACTCGCCGTAGCGAAGGCTGCGCGTCGAATTCCACGTCTCGCGATCGGTTTGTTCGCGCATGGTGCCTTCGGGAGAGCCGATGACTCGCGCCCGGGAGTGCATCGTCCCATCGGTACCCCTGACCGCAATCTCACCGATGGTGGAATCGGACTCGTCAAGAATCAGTTGCATGTCGGGATCGTCGGGCAGCGATTCCTCGTTAACGGGACGGTCCACCTTATAGACCTCACCCGAAACGCACACGTAGCCCAAAAGCGACACATGGCTTTTGCCGACGAATTCGACGACATAGCATGATTCATGCGGGTCCTCGCCAAAGAGCTTCCAAACCACGCCATACGAGCGTCCCGCAGGCTGCTCGGGCATGGCCGGAAAGCGCTTTTTGGGATCGAGAAACCTGAGCTTGTATGTCGGACGCTCTGCCACGAAATATCACCCTGATCGGTCGTCTAAAGAAAGAGCGCGCCACGGGCTCACCGAGGCGCATACTCGAAATCTTACACGAGTCGATGAGAAATAGTCCCCATTGACCGAGGTTCGAATCCATGCGGTGTTTACGTAAAAGAAAAGCCCCCGTCGCCGGAGGCTTTCAATTTCAATTGGTGCGGCGTATAGGATTCCGCGCATCCGCTGCGCGGATCCGCACCGGCTTCGCCCGCCTGCCGGCGTGCTCGCCCGCTCGCTAAAAACGCTCCGCGTTTTCTTGACGCCCGCGCCTCGACCGAGGTTCGAATCCATGCGGTGTTGCCATAAAAGAAAAGCCCCCGTTGCCGGAGGCTTTA
>CABQNF010000014.1 GCA_902465465.1 uncultured Collinsella sp.
GAAGCCCCAAGGGGACCTGCGCAGCCTCGACAGGATAATCGCATTCGCTGATTTAATCTTGTGCTCCAACGGAACCACAGACGAGAGGCCTTCGCGCTGCGGAATAATTTTGAGGGGAACACCCCGACCATCCCTGCGTTTACCTTGCTGAGGATGTCTACAGGGACCCACGCTTTGAAGGGGCGCCGGGCAGATAGGGGCTTTTTAGGTTACATAATAAACTGTTTATCTATGCTACTATTTAACTAGGCATCGCAGTATGGAGGTGGTCAAAGTGTTACGCACACTCAAAGCTTCGTTTTTCCTCTCGATACTTTTGATATTACCGATATGTTTCTCGTTTAGCCCTTCGACTGCTTATGCTGCAGAAAGCGATGCTGTCGCAATTTCTGGCGCAACCCAAGATTTTGATTTAACGAAAGGTCCCGAGCAGTCTCATCAAATCAAGCTTAAGGATGGGACCGTTGCAGTAATAGGAATTAAAAAAACCAATGAACCCAGCCTGATATGGGACAGTTACTACAACAACGCATCTGGAACTTGGACTATCTATTACAACAGTCCTTTTATTTATCGCGAATTCAAGATCAAGATAGCGAACTCGCTCATTACCAGCGCTTGGGGACAAAACTATACGACTATCGGCTGTACGGTAACTAACGAGTCCTTTATATGGAACTCGAAACAGGCGACATATCGACTCAACTATGAATCGATGGGGATGACGTCCGGTATCGCCGTGTTGCAAGCGACCATGGAAGGCAGCACGCTCCACACCTATGCAAACTAGACTCACATCAATTGAGGAAGTTCAATGATCCCAATTCCTGCACGCTCAGACATTATGATCGCTCTCGTTTGGATTCTCGTCGGAGTGCTTATTTGGCGTATCTGCAAATGGGTTAAAAACAAGAAATAGTTGATAAAACGTATATGCCATTTATGCGATGCTTGGGGCCGTTAAATCGGCCCCTATTTCTATAGCTTTTCAAGCAGCAGTCACCCATTTGGAAGTCGCAATGCCATTCATACGATTTCGGCCCTTTAAGCCGCTATCTATTGGTAGGGACTCTTGCTGGTAAGGAGCGCTTACTAGATACAAACCTTGGCAATATATTGGTTTAGGCGGCGCTGGTTTCTTTGTATTCGAAGACTGGCTCTAGGAGATCTTCGATGTTGCAGTGGAGGACTTTTGCTATGGCTCTTACGCTTGTTACCGAAGCTTCATTAATGTTTCTCTGGCGCTGCTCGTACATTTGGATTGAGCGGAGTGACACACCCGATTCGTATGCTAGGTCTTGTTGGGTTTTCTTAAGCTTCTTTCTTGCTAACGCAAGTTTGGTTTGCCTGGACGCTTTTTTCGCCATATCGCAGACGAGGCGAGCCACGCGTTCCTCCGAGGCTTCGTGCCAGGGATAGTACAGACTGCGCAGTGCGTCAAACGGAACGACATGCAGCAGGTCTTCGAAAGACTCTCCTAGGCGCCACTGAAGGTATGCCAATATCCAGCCTGTCCAATATTCCGGTGTCTTTTCGAATCGGTAGGTTCGATTTGGCATCGGCCTTGATTGGTAGCCCGACCTTTCGGCGATAAGCGCGAATAGCTCAACGCCCGATTTTCCCGATACGACCCATGCGTTGCCACGCTCAAACTCACAGGCTACGCCGCTCAGGCAAAAGAGTTCAGCGACCTCGGACCCTTCCGCTCCATAGTCGTTCACGGCATAGTCGAAGCAGTCGCCGAGGTTGTTCATTGCATCCTCGAGGTAGTAGACGGGGTATGTCCTACTCGGCCCACAATCCGTTAACTCTTGGATCATTTAAATCAATCCTCCCTGTCATTAAATCCCTAATGTAGACACCCTCAGAGTCGAATCCATTCACAGTTTCCAGGTACTTGCGCCGCGCGTTCTGCTCTCGCTTAAAGCGCTTGGGATAATACTCAGATCCCAACGCCTGCCTCCATTCGCGGAATCTGATTGCTGAAAACGCACGCTCACTCATAAGAGCGTATTGGATGCCCAAATCGCCCAAACGCATAATGAGTTGCAGTTGCCTAAGCGAGATCATGCCGTTAACGAACTGTCTTGCAAACGAAAAGTAGGAATCGTCGGCGCGATAACCTCGAATTACGTCATAGGGAGAAATATCAATCAGGCAGTTATCCAGCAGATAGCGAAGTCCTTCGCGCGCCAGCGGTGTCGAAACATTGAACTCCCTATTGTTAGCCAAAATCGCAAGCCAATTGAGAATTGAAAACTCCCCGGACTCCAAGTCCAAGACCGCAAGACCATCCATATCGAGCTCGTATCGATTCGCGATACCATCGGACTCAGTCCGGCATGCCCACTCCATTGCCATTTCCTCATGTGGCGTGCAATAAAACCCACACCCATAGTCATTGAATTGTCTGCATTTATCCAACGACGGATGCTCGACAACAACCTCCGACCCGTGCCAAAGCTCCATATCGACCTCCAAACAAAAATATCACCCCAGCGATAGTGTACCAATAACTATCACTGGGGTGATATAGATAGATGCAAACTATTGCCTGCCAAGAGCCCTTACTAAAGGCAGGCCTCGGCAATGCGGCGCTTGAGCTCGTCGATGCCGGTACCGGTTTGGGAGCTTGTGATGATCACGTTCTCGGCCGGGACGTTGAGCTGCTTTTTGATGGCTGCTGCCTGGCGGGCCTGCTGGGTGCGGCTGAGCTTGTCGGCCTTGGTGAGGCAGACGATAAAGTTGAACTCGTTGCCCTGCAGGTAGTCGATCATGTCATGGTCGAGCTTACTGGGATCGTGGCGAATGTCCACCAGCGATACAACCAGGTTAAAGCTGCGCTCCGAGTCGAAGAAGTCGCCGATAAGTTCTGCCCAACGGTCGCGCTCGGCCTTGGAACGACGGGCGAAACCATAGCCCGGCAGGTCGACGAAGTGCACGTCGTCAGCCTCAAAGAAGTTGATGTTGCTCGTCTTGCCCGGCGTGCTCGAAACCTTGACGAGATTCTTGCGGCCAAAAAGCTTGTTCATGATCGACGACTTGCCCACGTTGGAGCGGCCGACGAAGCTCACCTCGGGGCAGGTGGACTCGGGAATCTGCGAAACCTTGCCATAGCTGGCAACGAACTTGGCAAGCTGGTAGTTAATGGAATCGGCCATGGACACTCCTTGGTCGTAGGTTCTTACAAAAGAGCGCGCTAATAAATAGCAGCGATACGGCGAACGATATCGAGCGTGATGCCACTCGCGGTACGGGCATACTCGAACAAGTCGAACTCGCGGTCGCAAATCGCATCGTACGCCTCGTCACAATTATCGCTGATAGCGCGCAACACCAGGCAATCGACACCATTTTTAGTTGCGACATGGGCAATCGCCGCGCCCTCCATGCCGACGCAATCGGCATTCGTCGCCTCGATAGCGTCGGTGCGCATGGCAGCGCCCGTCACAAAACGGTTGCCTGTGGCAATCGTGCCGACCAGGAATTGTTTGGCTCCCTCGTTCGAAGCGGCTGCATTTGTCGAGGCGTTGACAAAGCCACGCTCAGCAAGCACATCGGCAGCAATATCGACCAGCGCAGGCGTCGAGCCAAACTCCTCGAGCCCCGGTGCAGACTCGGCGATAAGCGCGGTATCGGTATCCAGATAGCGCAGGCGTTTGCCGATGACCACGTCGTCGATATGGAGTTTGGGGTTCAAACCGCCCGCGATACCCGAAAGCACAACTGCCTGTGGAGCATACTTGCTAATGAGGTGCTGTGTTGCGGCGGCGGCGTTTACCGTGCCCATACCTGCCGTCGTGGCGACAATCGACAGGCCGTCGAGCCCGCCGGTCACAACGTTCAAGCCTGCCTCCTGTACCATGCAAACGTTGCTCAACTCTTCCTTAATCTGCATGATCTCTTTTTCGAGTGCACCGATAATCGCGATGGTAGCCATGCCATTCCCCAAACCTATACGAAATTCTCAACCACGGTATGGTACCAGCATTTTGTTTGACCTCGTCAAACGAACACGCTAGGCCAGTGCGGCTCGCGTATCAAACAGAGCCTTTGCAATCGCTGTCGTAACCTCGCTCGAGTGGTCGCTCCACGGCATCGATGTCATGATGCTCATGACATAGGTACGGCCATCGATGTCGATAAGGCCCGCATCGCATGTCGAATAGCAACCATCCTCGCTAATCCAGCCTGCCTTGTTGCGCACCAAGGCTTGGTCGTCCGCAATGCCATCACGGATAAATGAGCGCGATGTTGATGACAGCAGTTCAGATAACCACTGGGAGGTCTCACTGCCACAGCTCAGATACTCGCTCATCTCGCGCCACAACTTGGCCGAGGTTCGCGGGCAATAGGTGGGAAAATCACTCATCGGATCGAGTGCGGTATCGTAATCGACGCCAAGACTGACAATCCAATCCTCGTAACCGACACGGTCAAACGCCGCGCGTAACGCAATAAACGAATCGTTGTCCGAATTAACGACCGCGGCCTCGATCAGGTCGCGCACCGTCTGCCAGCCCATGTTGTAGCCACCATAGGTGCCAAGGGAATCATCGAGTGAGACCTGGCCCGTCTCGACCAGGGATTCGCAGATGTACAACGCATAGAGTGCCTTATAACTGCTCGCACCGTACACCTCGGCGTCCGCGTTATACGTCACGCCCTTGCCGCTCGACAGATCGTAAAACACCACGCCCACATCGCCCAATTCCTGGGCCTGATCAAGGGCGTCTTAGAGCGCGGCGAGGCTCTCATCCTCCAGGGCGGGGATCTGGTTATCAACCAGTGAGAAGGTCTGCACGGTATCGCCTGAGGGAATATCGTTAAAGTCCGCCTTCGAAAGCCTCGTCTTGAGGCTCGCTGTCGACAGGGTTTGACTTGCGGTGGCTTTAGATTCAGAGACCTTTTTGTTTTGCGTCTGTACCGTTGACGCATCTGAGTGTGTCATTCGCTCCGACGCGTAGGTTTTGGCGGTAATTCCGAGGATAATAACCGCCAACGTTAGCATCCCAATGGCGGCAATCTTCGTCACGCGGATGCAAGCGTCAGCGAGGCCACGCGCATGCGTGCCCTTCGTCTCATATCTGCTGCTATGCTGCGGCACATACTCGTCCCGCGATGCGTTGTTTCGCACGTGGTCTCCTGACTGCTACCGTTTATATACGAGCAGCATAATACCGAGCAGGCATTTCTTTCCAAAGATATTCAGCGGCGTTTAAGGCGTCTTTAAAGAAACCACAAGCGTATTTATCCAAATGGCACGATTCTGTTGCGCATCTCCGCCCAAAACGCAGTTGCGGTGGAATAGTTCCTATTTGGGCGGCATAAGCCGAAAAACAAGAACTATTCCACCGCAACTTGACGGGGCTCTTTAGCAATCAACTTGGTGCCCGGGGGCACTCATTTAAGTCTGTCCCCAATGAGTGCCCTTGGGGGCGAAAATGACTCGCTAGCCGATGGCGTTTTTGAGTTCCGCGCGGCGCTTTTTCATACCCGTCATGACGGCGCTGCGCAGCTCGGGCATGCGCGCGGTATCCATCTGCGGAACGCCCTCGAGCTTATAGGGAATCCCCAGCTGCTCATACTTGACGACACCCATGGTGTGATACGGCAGCATCTCCAAGCCGACCACGTTATGCCACGGGGCGATTAAACGACCGAGCGCCTCGCACTCCTCCACCGTGTCGGTAATGCCCGGTACCACCACGTGACGGATAACGACCTCAATCTTGCGACGCGCGAGCTCATCACCAAACGCCAGAATGCGTGCGGGATCGCAACCGGTCAGCTTTTTATGCTCGACGGGATCGGCATGCTTGATGTCGAGCAAAACCATGTCGGTCTCGTTGAGAACGGCATCGAACTTCTCGGGGTGATTGGGATCAAACGCATATCCGCAGCTGTCAAGGCAGGTATGCACGCGGCCATCGGGGTTATTGTGCATGGCGCGGAACAGGTCGGCCAAAAACCCAGGCTGTAGGAGCGGCTCGCCGCCCGAAACCGTAATTCCGCCGCTGCGATAGAACTCGTGGTTACTCTGGAACTCATCCATCAGGTGTTCGACGGTCACCATGGTGCCGCCGTTAACCGACCAGGTATCGGGATTGTGACAATACGCGCAGCGCATGGGACAGCCCTGGACAAACACCACAAAGCGAATGCCGGGTCCGTCGACCGTTCCCATCGTCTCGATTGAATGCACGCGGCCTAGGGCAAATGCGGAATCCTCAGGACGAGCGTCCACACCCTCAAGCGTCATCTCAGCCATTCCCGCTACCTTGCCTCTCCTTGGATGCAACCAATTAAAATGCCAGAGCCATTCTAGCCCATGCGCTTGCGTTTAAACGTCTCGGACTAGAATGGCACGTTTTAATCTATCCCCCATCACCATGGATGGGGGCTACGTCGAGATGTCAGGCTGAAGAACGCTCGCCTGCGGCCTTTACGCCTTAAGCGTGAGCACCGCACCGAAGGCGGTCGGGCCGCAATGGCTCGAGATGACGCCGCCGACTTGAGTCCAGGTAACGTCCCTAAAGCCCAGGTCATGCGCATAGACTTCCATGTCATCGCGCAGCTCCTGGGAAAGGCCCACCGAATACGCCAGGCCAATGTGCGAGTAGTCGATCTCGCCCTTCGCAACCATGTGGTCAATGAAGGCGCGGGCGCACTTGAGCATAGAACCGCGGAACTTCTTGGTCGCCACGAACTTACCGCCCGTCACCTCAATGCAGGGCTTAATCTTGAGCAGATGGGCGCCCAGGAACGCGACGTTGGACAAGCGACCGCCCGCCTTAAGGAAGGCAAGGTCCGTAGGAACAAAGCCCAGCAGCACGCGGTCCATGACGGAATTCGTAAATGCAAAGATCTCGTCGACGGTGGCATCGGGGTGAGCCTCGATGTATTTGGCGGTCTCGACGACAACGAGCGACTGCCCCACCGAGACAAAGCGCGTGTCCATGGAGTAGACGTAGTCGCGACCCTTGGCGGCGATCTTCGATGATTGATGTGAGCAGGTCGTGGCCTCGGAGTACGCAAGATGTAGAATGGTCGCATCGGGCTGCTCGGCATGGATACGATCGTACACGTGAGCAAAATCCGCAGGCGCGCAGCCACTGGTCTTGGGCATCACGCCAAACTCGTTGCAGCGTGAGTAAATCTCGAGCGGATCGATCGAACCGTCCTCGACGGTCTCGTCACCAATCGTGACATGCATGGGCACGCGCACGATGCCGTAGCGTTCGCAAAGCTCCGGCGTCACATCCGACCCAGACTCAACCACGATTACGTACTTGCCCATTATTATCACGACCCATCTCAACATTGGCTTTTCAATACATGGCACGCGCCGCCGCACTGTTGCACAACGGCGTCCAAGCGCCAAAGAGACGCCGCCCCTTGCACACAACAAAGGACAGCGTCTCCCTGGAAAACTCCGTGCATCCTGAGATTCTACACGGTTTATTAAGGAGTGTTACTTATTCCGCAAACGGTCGCTATACGCGATAAACGGTAGCTGGCCGCGGTAACTGCGACACATTCCGTCCAGCAAATCCAATCGTGCTCCACGCACGGTTAATGCACGAGGCGGTAGAAATTCATCGATGCCGCACCCTCGGCGTGCAGCTCCATCGCCGGAACCGCCGGCGAATAGGTACGGCTCGTAAGTGCCGCCTCGCCGCCATTTGCAAAAATCTCGACCATCGTAGTGTCCGAAAGCACGCGTAGGTCGCGAAGCTCGCCGAGCTCAATCGACCTCTGGTCGCGCCCATAGCCTTCGTCACCCATATCGAGGGTAAGCATCCCGTCCGTATAACGCACAAAGACACCCTTGCGGATTTCGAGCTCGATCACCTGGGCGCCCTCACAGGAAACCACAAGATCAAACAGGCGGCCCGGCTCCTCAACGGTTTCACCGCCTGTCGCGCGAACGCAGTCGCCGCGCATCCCCTCAATCTCGTACGCCGGCTGCTGACAGAGCTTACCATCGCGCATGTTCAGCTCTCTCGGCACCGTCAACGCGCACTGCCACCCGCGTGCCACCGTCGGGCTTTCTGCCGTCGCATCGGGGCATCCCGACCATCCGATCATCAAACGCCGACCCGCAGCATCCTCAAAGGACTGCGGTGCGTAGAAATCAAAGCCGGCATCGACCATCGGGGGCATGCCCTGCCCGGTGATCTTAAAACTCGGCGCCTCCCAATCGGCCTCGATGGGAAACCACACGCACTGGTGCGGATTGCGGTAACGCCAACCATCGGCGGACACACCCTGCGGACAGCAAACGAGAATAAGCTCACCATCGAGCTCAAACAGATCGGGGCACTCCCACATAAAGCCAAACTTCTCGCCCAACTCAATGCGCGTCGCATAGCTCCAGTCCTCTAGATCGCTCGAGGTATAGACAAGCACGCAGCCGCGGTCGTCTTTCGTACGAGCGCCCAGAACCATGTAGTAGATACCATCGTGTTCAAGGATCTTGGGGTCGCGTACGTGCGTACCGATATCGTCGGGGTAATCGACCGGCCCAACAGCCACACACTTCTTGCCCAATTCGTCGGGATTCTCGGCAACCATATGAATTTGGTTTTGCTCACGGCCCGTCAACACGTAGTCGTAATCATCTCGGTCAAAATGCTTGACGTTGCCGGTATAGAAGTAGTGAATCTTGCCGTCGTGTACAAAGGCAGAACCAGAATACGCTCCGCTCGAATCCAAATCGGAATCGGGGAACAGCACAGGGCCGCAATTCTCGTACGTCACAAAATCCTTTGTTGTCAGATGATTCCAAAGCACTGGACCGCCATGCGCAGCATCGAATGGATCGTATTGGTGATAGATGTGATACGTATCACCGATCTGCACCAAACCGTTGGGATCGTTGAGCCAGCCAAGCTCAGGCTCCACATGGAACAGGAGCCTATCGGGGTCGGACGCGATGCGACCCACCGTCTCATCCTGTCCGGCACGCCATTGCTCATAGTCCGCGCGCGTCACCTTATTTTTTTGATTAAACATCGCCATTGGCTTTCTCGTCTATAGGGAAGGACGCTCGACTCACACGAGTCGAACGCCCTTCCCCAAATGGACTTATCCTCAGATTACGCTGAACGGCTCAACTAGAAGCTAACGTCGAAGCCAGCGCCAGCGCCCTCTTCATCGGTGGTCGGCACGCCCTTTGCCTTGTTGTAGGCAAAGATCAAGACGATTGGCACGATGAAGGCGATGAGATTGCCAGCCACATACCACACGAGCGTCTCGGGCGTGACGATGAGCAGGCCAAGCACGCCGGTCAGACCCTGACCGATAGCGCGCACCTCAAAGAGCTTGACGAAGGCACCGCCGCAGCCTGCACCGATGCAAGCGCAGACGAACGGAATGATCGAGTAGCGCATGTTTGCAGCAAAGATTGCGGGCTCGGAGATACCGACCAGCGTCGGGATAAAGGACGACATGCAGATGTTACGCTCTTTGGAGTGCTTCTTGTGAATGAGATACATGCCGATGGCGCCGCCGCCCTGGGCGATGATGGAAACCGACCAGATGGCCTGGATGTAGTTGAAGCCGGTCGTGGCAACGAGGTTGGCCTCAATACCCTGGATGAACTGATGCGTACCGGTAACGACGAGCGGCTGCAGGAACGCGGCGAAGACAAAGGCGCCAAAGACGCCCATCCTGTTGTACAGGATATCGATTACGCCGGCGAGGACGTCGCCGATTAGGTTGCCGAGCGGGCCGAACACGGTGAACAGGGCGACGTTAGCAAGAATCAGGGTAACGGTCGGGACAAAGACGAACGAAACGACCTCGGGGATGTACTTCTGGGCAATCTTCTCGACCTTGGCCATAAACCAGGCAGTCAGGATTGCAGGGAACACGCCGCCCTGGAAAGCAACCATGGGAATGGAGAGCGGACCAAAGTTCCAGTACTCAGCACCCGTCGGGTCCATAACGAACGTGTTACGGTTCATAAGACTCGGGTGAACCATGACGATACCGACGAGGATGCCCAAAATCGGGTTACCGCCAAAACGCTTCACCGCGCTGTACATAACCAGGACAGGCAGGTAGTCGAACGTGGTGGCGATAATGGCAAAGAAGCTAGCGAGGTTCTTGAGGAACTCGCTGTGGTCGGCAAGGCTGCCCTCCATGCCAAAGAGGCCGTTGGCAACGATCAGCGACTTAAGGCCGATGATGATAGCAGCGCCGACGAAAGCGGGAATGATGGGGATAAAGATGTCCGAGAATACCTTGAGGACCGAGAAGAACTTGCCCTTCTTGTCCGCCTCGGCGCCCTTGACCTCGGAAGCGCTGATCTCCTTAACGCCCGTCAGAGCCATAAACTCATCGTAAACCTTGTTGACGGTACCGGTACCGAAGATGATCATGAGCTGGCCGCTGTTGTACAGCACGCCCTTGACGCCATCGATGTTCTCGAGCTCGGCCTTGTTGTACTTGCTCGTATCCTTGAGCACCAGACGCAGACGCGTAACGCAATGCGTGGCGCCCTCGATGTTCTCCAGACCGCCGACGTTATCGACGACTTGCTGAGACACTACTTTGTAGTCCATGTTCCTCTCCATTCCTTTACGAAATCATAAGACGTTTTGATGCCATTACAGAGACGCGATCGTTGCATTTGCGCACTTAAGCGTACCGTCGGTGACCGTCAGCGCCACACCCTGGCCCTGCTTATTGCAGAATCGAGCGTTAAGCGCAACATCATCGACAAAGATGGTCGCGATATCGTCGTCAACGACCAGGCGCACATGATGAGTGCCCTCGCCCTTAAAGAACAACGGACGCTCGAGGCCCATGTTGTTGACCTGGAACCACGGATACTGGGGGGCCGCCGTAAACTCGAGCTTGCCCTCACGCAGGTTGGCGCGGAACTCATAGGCAAGACCGGACTCGGCGTCCTCGGCAAGCTTCACCGAGAAGCCGGCAGCGTCACCGGCGAGCTCGATGTCGGCATCGAGCATATAGGTGGAACCGGCATCCGCGGCGAGCACCTGCTCGACCTTGCCCGACTCGCAGGAGAGCTCAAAGGCCTCGACTGCCTTAGCCTCGCCAAAGGCGCCAAGCATGCTGTCAGGAAGCTTGGTGCCGAGCGTTCCGTCGGCACGCTGAACGATCTCGAGGGGCATAAAGGTGCCACCCCACAGGTAAGAGCTGGGGTCGCCGCCCTCGTCACGCGTAGGAACCCAACCAAAGAGAACGCGGCGCTCGCCGTCAAATGCGGTACGCGCGGCATAGTACGCGCGGCCATCGAAGGAATCGTCCGCAGGAGTGATCCAAGGACCGTTGATAGAGCGAGACATGCGGTAACGGGTCTTGTTGCCATCACTGTACTCGGAGAACACCAGATACCACCAGTCGCCCATCTTAAAGAGATCAGGCATCTCGAACATGGTGTACAGGCCCGGATTCCACCAGTCGCCCTGGAACTCCCAGGTATCCAGGTCCTTGGAGGTGAACTTGACCAGACGACCGGTCATCAGACGCTTGTCCTCGCCCACACGCGTGCCGAGGATGAGCATGTACTCTTCGTTCTCCTCATCCCAAAGCACAAAGGGATCGCGCCAGTTGCGGTCATCGTAACCCTCCTGGGGCGGAAGCAGCGTCTCGGCGATGTTCTTCTCCCACTTGACGGCGTCGTCACTCGTTGCGTGAAGAAGAACCTGCTTCATCAAGCGTGCCTTGACCTTATCGCGATTGCAACCGGTGTAGAGCGCATGGTACTTGTCGCCCACCTTAAACACCGTGCCGGCATAAACATACTGGTCGACTTCCTCGTCGCCGCCACGCTCAAGGCTCTCGCCAAAGTCTTTGTAATTGACGAAGTCCTTGGTTGTCGCGAGTGCCCAGCCAAACGGCTCTCCGAAAGGTCCGGGGTTTCGCGTGTCACGCTGATGATAGAGATAGAACGTGCCGTCCTCGCCGTACGGCATGATGTCGCCCACCCAAATTCCCTCAGGCTGGTAATACACCTTGTGCATCCGAGACTTCCTTCCCACGTGATACTAACTCGGTACAACTGCAAGATATGTCAATCGTTTTCATATGTCAAACGTTTTCACACCAATACGTCTTTTCGCAGTTCCAGTCGTCGGCAAACGGTTGACATATGCCGGCGAACGGTCATCAGAGGCGTTTGAGGAATTCTTTTGGCACGGGATGAACTACGCGGTTTTGCCCTCAATGAGTTCAACGGGGAGCTTGGTATTCGATTCGGGCTTTTCACCGTTAACAAGAGCGATGATGGATTGCGCCGCGAGCTCTCCGATGCGATCGATATCTTGACGAACGGTTGTTAAGTCAGGCATAAACGTCATAGTGCGGCGGGCGCCATCCGC
>CABQNF010000015.1 GCA_902465465.1 uncultured Collinsella sp.
TCACCGCTAATTCATAACGAAAACTAAGCGGCGACTTTAGCGCCCTTGTTCTCGTCGATAAAGAAGCGCTTGTACCAAATGAGGAACGTCAGCGTGGTATAGATCTTGCGCTGGTTGAGCGCGCGGCCCTTAAAGTGATCGTCGAGCAGTTTCATGAGCGCATCGGTGTCAAAGAAATCAGCAGCCCACGGCGCGGTGAAGTATTCCTTTACGTAGTCGTAGTACTTTTGCTCGCGCAGCCAGAACTTGACCGGTACGGGGAAGCCCACCTTCTTGCGCGTTGCCCACTCGTCGGGCAGCGTGCGGTTGGCGGCGTGACGCAGGACGAGCTTGCAGCCTTCTTCGTTAACACGGTAGTTGGCGGGAATGTGCTCGGCAAACTCCATGACCTTCTTGTCCAGGAACGGGACGCGAAGCTCAAGAGAATGCGCCATGCACATCTTGTCGGCCTTGAGCAGAATGTCGCCCGGTAGCCACATGTTCATATCCAGATACTGTTTCTTGGAAAGCTCGCAGCAGTTGGGAACCTGCTTGTAGTACTCGGCGCACATCTCGGCGGCGTTCTTGCCGGTGTCATAAGCGGGCTTGAGCACCTCGTCGACTTCGGAGGGATCGAACACCTTTGCCTGACCCACATACCAGCGCTCGGGAACCTCGGCGCATTTCGTCAGGAAGTTGTGACCCTTAAAGTAGGGGAGATGCTGAACGAGTGAGCCCAGGGCGCGACGTATGCCGAGCGGCACGCGCTTCTTAAAAGTGCGCATCTCGGGGGTGTCCTCGTACCACTCATAGCCGGCAAACAGTTCGTCGGCACCCTCGCCCGAAAGGACGACGGTGACCTCCTTGGAAGCCATCTGCGCCAGATAGTACAGCGGCACGCTGGACAGGTTCGATTGCGGCTCGTCCATGTGGTACTGGATATCGGGCAGTGCATCAAAGAACTCGTCGGCGGTAATCATCTTGCGCACGTTCTTGATGCCCAGCTTGTCGGAAAGCTCGGCGGCGTAGTTGGTCTCGTTGAAGTTCTTGTAATCGAAGCCGACAGAATACGTGGTGTCGGGCATGAGACAGGCGGCAATGTAGCTGGAGTCCACACCGCCAGAAAGGAACGAGCCCACCTTAACATCGGCGATTCGGTGCGCAGCGACGCTTTCGTGCACGACCTTGTCGCACTCGTCCACGTACTCCTCGAAGGTCTTGGAGTTGTCGTCGGTGAAGTCACAGCTCCAGTAACGCTTGATGTCCATGGTGTTGGTCGTCAGGTCATACGTAAAGCAATGCGCCGGGGCAAGCTTGAACACGCCCTTAAAGAAGGTCTCCTCCGTGGCGGGGAATTGCAGCGTCAGGTAGGGACGCAGCGCGTCGTGGTTGACAGCCTTCTCAAACTTGGGATGGTCCAGGAAGCTCTTGATCTCGGAGCCAAACAGCAGCGAGCCATCGGATGCCTGGTAGTAATAGAACGGCTTGATACCAAAGATGTCACGAGCACCAAAGAGTTTGTTCTTGTTCTGGTCGTGAATCACGAACGCGTACATGCCGCGCAGACGGTTGACCAGGTCCTCGCCCCACTCCTCGTAACCGTGTACCAGGACTTCGGTATCAGCGTTGCAGTGGAAGGCGTAGCCGGCCGCCTCCAGCTCGGCGCGAAGCTCCTGGAAGTTGTAGATCTCTCCGTTGAAGACAATCGTGACCTTGCCGTCGTCGCTCGACATGGGCTGGGCTCCAGCTTCGGAAAGATCGAGAATCGAAAGACGACGGAAGCCAAGGGCAACGTTGTCGACGATATGCTGGCCGCCCATATCGGGACCACGGTGGATGATGCGATTCATCATGGCCGTGAGAACCAGCTCACTCTGTTCATCTGTACCGGTAAAACCGACAAAACCGCACATGCAAGATCCTTTCTGCTGACGGCTCAGGTGTACTGCCGCAAGGATTGCGGCAGCTGATGTCAAATAATCTTTACTATCATGCCAATCTTTTGTTTCGTGATAGGGCATAAGCGCCGAGCGAACCGAAAAAACCACGTCCCGATCTTCAGACGAAGCGGCGGGCCGTGGTTGCGAACGCTATGTTAAAGAACAGCACCCAGATTTCCTTGTTTTTACACGGGGTGAACACCGTTGCCATTTATTAGACCACGGCACAGTCCATGCAATTTTTTAGAAGGCTGTGATGCGCGCAAGGTCAGGTGGCATATTAGGATGGTTGATAATACAGAATGTTTCATCGTTTCTGCCGCGGGACGCCTTCTGCCCTTTAAGGCTGAATTTAGCGAGAGAGGTCTTTGTATGTCGAGTCCGACACAAGAGAAGCTAACTCTGATGCGCTATATAGAGTTGCTCGAGGAAGATGACCTTGTTGTTTCCAGACCGAGCGCTTCGTGCGACCAGCGCATTGAGTTTGCGACTGATGACTCGCGCCAGGTGCGTCCGGGCACGTTGTTTGTCTGCAAAGGCCGTGCGTTTAAGCGCGAGTACCTGCTTTCGGCAATCGCCGATGGCGCCGTGGCCTACGTTTCCGAGGTCGATTACGATGTTGATCTTCCCGCGGTGATTGTGAGCGATATTCGTCGCACGCTCGCCGTGGTGGCAGATGCCTTTTATGGGCACCCGTCGGGTAAGGTGAAGGTCTGCGCCTTTACAGGCACCAAGGGCAAGTCGACCTGCAGCTTTTATCTGCGCGGCATCCTCGCCAACGAGGCCAAGCTTACGGGCTGTCATCGACCCGCTCTTAATACGGGCATTGAGTTCGACGACGGCATCGAGACGGGCCCTTCCAAGCTGACGACCCCCGAATCCTTCCTGCTGCAGTCTCGCATCGCACATGCTGCGGAGGCGGGTGCCCCGTGGCTGGTTATGGAGGCATCGAGTCAGGGCCTCAAATACGAGCGTACGGGCAAGATCGACTTTGAAGTCGGCGCCTTTACCAATATCGGCGAGGATCACATTTCGCCGATTGAGCATCCGACGCTCGAGGATTACTTTGCCAGCAAGCTCAAAATCTTCTCGCAGAGCCGTTTTGCCGTGGTCAATCTCGATATGGATAAGGTCGATCGCGTGCTCGAGGCGGCATCTCGTTGCGAACGTACGGTGACGTTCTCCCTGACCGACGAGCGTGCCGACGTGCTTGCGCTGGCGATTCGCAATGGCGACTGCGGCGTGGTGGCAACGGTGCGCACGCCCCGTTTTACGCGTGACATTGTGATTCCCACGCCGGTTAAGTTCAATGTGTCCAACGCGCTTGCCGCTATTGCCTGCGCCGAGGCCCTGGGCATTTCCGAAGAGGGTATCGTCCATGGCTTTGAGGGTGTCTTCGTTCCCGGTCGTATGGAGCTCTATCCGTCCGTATCGGGCAAAATCCTGGGCATCGTCGATTTTGCACATAACGGCATGAGCCTCGAGACACTCCTGCGCGACTTGCGCGAGAACTATCCCGAGCGCGAGCAGGCGGTTGTGTTTGGCGCTACGGGCGGTAAGGGTGTCGATCGACGCACCACGATGGGCATCGCCGCTGGCAAGTATGCCGACCGAATCGTGATTACCGAAGATGACCCCGGCCCCGAGGATGTCGAGGACATCTGCGCCGAGATCGCGCGCAACGTTCAAGCGCAGGGAAATGATAACTGGCAAATCGTGACTGATCGCGTTGCCGCTATCGAGACTGCCGTGCGCGAAACTGTCCGTCCTGCCGCGGTCATCGTGACCGGTAAGGGCGAGGAAGAGTGTATGCTGCGCAAGAACGGACCCGAGCCTTGTGAGCGCGACGGTTCGATTCTCAAGCGCACCCTTGCGGCGTACGACGCCTAGACCAGCCCCTTCTATGTAAACGGAGTGACCATGTCCCACAACATCCTGCCGACCGTTGCCGAGCTTTCGAGCGAGATGCGCGAGCGCCTTGCCAAGGTCAAGTATGTCTTTACCGATCTGGACGCCACGATGCTCGCCCCCGGCTCGTGCGTGCTGCGCGATAACGACGGCAATCCCTCGACCAAGCTCGTCGAGGCGGTTGTCGCGCTCGCTCGTGCCGGCATCCAGGTGGTCCCCACCTCGGGTCGCAATCGCACCATGATCCATGAGGACGCCCGCGTGCTCGGCCTCAACTCCTACATCGGCGAGATGGGCGGCCTGGTCATGTACGACCTCAAGGCCAACGACTGGGAGTACCTGACGGGCGACATGCCCTACGACCCCGCCTGCGGTCTCACGCCGCACCAGGTGATCGAGCAGACCGGCGTGTGCGAGAAGATCCTTGCCCGCTGGCCGCACAAGATCGAATACCACAACGACATGTCGACCGGCTACAAGTACCGTGAGGTCACCGTCGGCATGCGCGGCGATGTGCCCGACGATGAGGTCCAGGCCATCCTGGACGAGGCCGGCTGCGGTCTGGTCTGGGCTTGCAACGGCCATCTGACTCACCTGTCCAAGCCGACGACGCTCGAGCTTAATCGCGTCGAGGACGGCCGCGCCTTCAACATCAATCCGGCGGGTCTCAACAAAGGCGTTGCCATTGCGCGCTTCTGCGAGCACCTGGGGATCGAGCGCGAGGAGACGCTTGCGCTCGGCGACTCCGAGTCCGACTTCTACATGGCCGACCATGTTGGCATGTTCTGCCTGGTCGAGAACGGTCTGACGAGCGCCGGTGCCCCGGAGTTCTTGGACGCCTGCGACAATGCCTATATTACGCGCGGCAAGATTGTCGACGGTTGGGTGGCAACGGCCGAGCTGCTGGTCGCAGCCCGTTCGTAGCGCGACGCATCACGAGTGGTCGCATTTTTCGAGAGAGAATCTGGTGAGGTAATGTCCGATATCGATAATCTGGCCGGGGACACGCGTCCGATCGGCGTGTTCGACTCGGGCCTGGGCGGCTTAACGGTCGCGCGCGCGATCGCAACGGCGCTTCCGCACGAGTCCGTCTACTACTTCGGTGACACTAAGCGCTGCCCTTATGGCACCCGCACCGAGGACGAGGTTCGCTCGTTTGCGCTGCAGGCGGGTCGCTGGCTATCGAGGCACGACGTTAAGATCATGGTCATCGCCTGTAACACGGCGACCGCCGCGGCCTTGCGTCTGGCTCAGCAAGTGCTCGACGTTCCCGTGATCGGCGTGATCGCTCCGGGCGCGCGCGCCGCCATTAACAGCACGCGTACGCGTCGCGTGGGCGTGCTGGCCACCAACCTCACCATTCGCTCGGGCGCCTACACGCGCGCCATCCAGGACTTGGATGCTGGTGTCGATGTGTATGGCTGCCCGGCTTCGAGCTTTGTCGAGGTCGTCGAGCACGAGCTCGCCTCGGGCGCGCATCTGCAGGAGCAGTGGCTCGAGAACGAGGATATTTTTGATACGCCAGCCGTTCGCGCGCTGGTTGGCGCCACAGTCGAGCCGCTGCACGATCGTGGCATCGATACCGTGGTACTCGGCTGCACACATTTCCCGCTGCTCGTGTGGCCTATTCGCCATGCGCTGGGTCCCGGAGTGCGCGTGGTGAGCTCCGCCGAGGAGACCACGCGTGAGCTGACCGATATTCTCACGCGCCGCGAGCAGCTGGCGGGCGATACCGCTGAGCCGCAGCATCGCTTTGCCACCACGTCTGACAACATTGCCGAGTTTGCGGTGGCGGGTAGCTTTATCTTTGGCCAGCCGCTCAAAAGCATCGAGCATGTCGATATCGACGAACTCGGTTAGGCTCGCAATGTCGCCGGAGTCTTTGCCGCATCTTTTGCCGAAAGGATAGTTCCATGGAATACATGCAGGTCAACCGCGCCAACGGCCGTGCCGCCAACGAGCTGCGCCCCGTTAAGCTCACCCGCGGCGTCATGAAGCACGCCCACGGCTCGTGCCTGGCCGAGTTCGGCGACACGCGCGTACTGTGCGCCGCCACCATCGAGGAGGGTGTGCCGGGTTGGCGCAAGGGCGCCAAGGCCGGCTGGGTAACGGCGGAATATGCGATGCTGCCGGCCTCGACCGGTAAACGCTGCAAGCGCGAGCATGCCAACCGCAAGGGCCGCTCCATGGAGATCGAGCGGCTTATCGGCCGCAGTCTGCGTACCGTCGTCAACATGAAGGCGCTCGGCGAGTACACCGTTACCGTCGACTGCGATGTGATCCAGGCCGATGGCGGCACGCGTACGGCGAGCATTACCGGTGCCTGGTTGGCGCTGCACGACGCCCTTGCCATGTGGGTCGAGGCGGGCAAACTCGAGCGCATCCCGCTCACGGGCCAGGTTGCCGCCATTTCCATGGGCGTCGTCGACGGCAACACCCTGCTCGACTTGGATTATTCCGAGGACAGCCACGCCGAGGTCGACATGAACCTCGTCGCCACCGATTCCGGTGAGATGATCGAACTCCAGGGTACCGGCGAGCAGGCGCCCTTCGACCGCAAGCGTCTCAACGCTCTACTCGACCTGGGTGACAAGGGCATCGCCGAGCTCATCGAGCTTCAGCGCCAAGCCCTCGCCTAACCTGCCAAAAAGGGACAGGTTTATTTTGGCAGGTTTTATCTGGGAAAACGTCGAAGTATAAGACTGCCGTTGATTGAGACGGGAGAGAGGCCGAAGTCCTCGTCGTCCTCAACTCGGCATTGCTATAGAGACAAAGGAGGCCAGCTATGGCACTTGAGAAGATTGACATCGACACCCTCGACCCGGCGGCGACCATCGTCGTGGCAACCGGCAACGCCCATAAGCTCACCGAGATCGAGGCCATTTTGGGCAAGGTCATGCCCGAGGTGCGCTTTGTGGCGCTCGGTCAGCTGGGCGATTTTGAGGACCCCGAGGAAAACGGCACGACGTTTTTGGAGAACGCCATCATCAAGGCACAGGCTGCCGTTGAGGAGACGGGCCTTATGGCCATCGCCGACGATTCTGGCTTGGTCGTCGACGCGCTGGACGGCGAGCCAGGCGTGTATAGCGCGCGCTATGCGGGCGTGCATGGCGACGATGCCGCCAACAACGCCAAGCTTCTCGTTAACTTGGAAGGCGTGGCAGACGAGGACCGTACCGCGCGCTTTATGAGCGTCGTCGCGCTCATCGACACGGATGGTCTGGTCACCTATGGTGAGGGCGCCTGCGAGGGCGTTATCGCGCACGAGGGCCGCGGCGATCACGGCTTTGGCTACGACCCGCTGTTCCTGCCGGTCGACACGCCGGGCAAGACCATGGCCGAGCTGACGGAGGACGAGAAGAACGCCATCAGCCATCGATTCCATGCGCTCGAGCACCTATCCGCCAAACTGACGGGCGAGGAGTAGGCCGTGCGTGCGGTGGTGCAGCGCGTACTCAACGCCGGCGTGACGGTCGACGGCGAGTGCGTGGGCCGCATTGGACGCGGCTACCTGGTGCTGCTGGGTGTGGGCCATGGCGATACGCGTGCCGAGGCCGATAAGCTGTGGGGCAAGCTCCGCGGGCTGCGCATCAACGAGGACGAGAACGGCAAGACCAACTTGGCGCTTGCCGATGTCGACGGTGAGGTGCTCGTGGTGTCGCAGTTCACGCTGTTCGCTGACTGCCGCCACGGTCGCCGCCCATCGTTTACGGATGCCGGCGCGCCCGATGTTGCCAACGAGCTCTACGAGTACTTCCTGACGCTCGTTCGCCAAGATGTCGAACACGTGGCGCACGGCATTTTTGGCGCCGATATGAAAGTCGACTTGGTCAACGACGGCCCATTCACCATCGTCTTGGACACCGATAACCTTTAGGTTACGCGGTTTTACCAAACCGCGTAACAACTGGTCATGCGAGATTGTCGTCTGGTACGTATTTGGGACGGGGCTTATTTAGCTACTTGCGTATGGCGGCAGCAGGGTGCTATAGTATTAGAGTTTTGTCTATCTTAGGGGTATTATCCCCTTTTTGAATTGCACCTTCTGGAGGCCCTGTTCATGGAAGAGATGGAAGTCAATCACGTCGACGACATCCACGAGAAGCTGACCGATATGGTGGGCGATCGCGTCAAGGTTAAGGCCAACATGGGCCGTACCCGCGTCGTCGAGCGCATGGGCACCATCAAGAGCGTCCACCCCGCCGTCTTTATCGTCGAGGTTGACGAGCGTCGTGGCCGCAAGTCGCGTCAGTCCTACCAGTATATCGATGTGCTCACCGGTCAGGTCGAGCTGTTCGACCCCGAGAGCGGCGAGCACATCTTTACCCCGCTCGGCAATCAGCTCGAGGAGCATTAACGGTGACCGATCGGTCCCTGACTCTTTCCGCGCCGGCAAAGATTAACCTCTACCTGGGGGTTCATACCGAGCGCGATGACCGCGGCTACCACAGGGTCGATTCCCTGATGGCGGCCGTCGGTCTTTCCGATACCGTGACGGTCACGCCGTCGCAGGCGCTGACCGTCCAGACGGTTCCAGCATCAGATTTTCCCATGCAAAAGAATACGGCGTATCGGGCTGCGGTTGCTATGGCCGAGCATTATGGTCGCGAGGCAAACATCTGCGTGACGATTGAGAAGCGCATTCCATTGTGCGCCGGCTTGGGCGGCCCCTCGACGGATGCGGCCGCGGTCATTGTCGCCTTGGCAGAGCTCTGGGGCATTGATCGCACCGACCCAGCGCTCGATGACATTGCGCGGGGCATTGGTGCTGACGTCCCGTTCTTTTTGCACGCGAGTCCTGCGTTCTACGTAGGTGGGGGAGACGTGCTGGCAACTGAGTGCCCCGCGCTGCCCGCGACGCCCGTCGTGCTGGTCAAGCCGCGCGAGGCAAGCGTTTCGACAATTGAAGCCTATCGACGTTTTGACGAGGCCCCGGTGCCTGCGGACAAGCCCGGCGCGATAGCTTCTGCCTTGCGTGCTGGTGATGCCGAGACGGCATATGCACTCATCCATAACAACCTTGGTGTCATTTCCGCACAGATGGAGTCGCAGATTCAAACGGTCCTCGACTGGCTGCGTAAACAGGACGGAACCGTTGCTGTAGATGTGTGCGGATCGGGTGCCTGCTCGTTTGCCATTTGCGACACCGCTGCCACGGCCGAAAGGCTTGCCGATGCTGCCCAGCAAAATGGCTGGTGGGCCTGCGCGACTGAGCTTATTCCCAACACGGTTCAAATCGATGCGCCAAAGAAATAAAAATTTCTCTAGCACGCGGCGAAAATCTTTGTTACTATAGTCGAGCTAACGGGTTGTGGCTCAGTTTGGTAGAGCACTGCGTTCGGGACGCAGGGGTCGCTGGTTCAAATCCAGTCAACCCGACCAGAGCATGAGGAGGGACCGCTTCTTGCGGTCCCTTTTTTTAGCTAGTGTTGTGATACCGCGATACCCGCGGTATACTCATTCGAGCTTGTCTCGCTGTATTGTGGAGGTCTACATGTTTGGACTGAGGGCTCCTGAGCTCATCATTATTCTCGTCGTTGTCCTGATTATCTTCGGGCCCAAGAACCTGCCGAAGCTCGGCAAGTCCCTCGGCTCTACCGTCAAGAATATCCGTGAGGGTATGGAGGGCGACGATAAGGCCGAGACCAAGCAGGCCGAGGAGGTCGTGGTCGAGCAGTCCGAGGAGGACAAGGAGATCGCTGAGCTCGAGGCCAAGCTCGCTGCTGCCAAGAAGAAGCAGGCAGAGGACAGCGACGCGGACGCAGAGTAGTCCCATCCCTTTGGGGTGAGCACCTGACCGGCTTGCCCGCAGGCTAGCCGGTCTTTTTCGTTTTGTTGACAGTTGATTGTTTGATCAGAGTTGGGGAGATATCCGTATGGACGCAAGCCAGATCGTACTGACCGCTGAGGGCCGCCAGAAGCTCGTCGAGGAGCTCGCCTGGCGTGAGGGCGATTACGCCAAGGAGATCGTCGAGGACATCAAGGAAGCCCGCGCGTTCGGCGACCTTTCGGAGAACTCCGAGTACGACGCCGCTAAGGACAAGCAGGCCCAGAACGCCGCTCGTATTGCCGAGATCCAGGCCATCCTCGCCAACGCTCAGGTTGCTGCCACCACGGGCGACCTGACCGTCTCCATCGGTTCCACCGTTTCGCTGATTGATCCCAACGGCGAGGTCATGGAAGTCACGCTCGTCGGTACCACCGAGACCAACTCGCTCGAGCACAAGATTTCCAACGAGTCTCCGGTCGGTCACGCCATCATTGGTCACGGCGAGGGCGACTCCGTCGAGGTCGTTACGCCTTCCGGCAAGACTCGCGTCTACACCATCGCCAAGATCGCACGCTAGACCACGGTCCCGCGTAAAGGTATGTTTTCGCTCCCTGGGACCGAATCCTGGGGAGCGTTTTAGTTTGAGGAGCTAACTTATGGCAGAGAACCAGAACGCCGCCGATCAGGCATCGACGCTCAACGACGAGCGCGCCACCCGCCTGGCCAAGCGCGCCGCCCTGTTCGAGGCGGGCCAGAACCCCTATCCTGAGCACTCTGAGCTTGAGGACTACGTCGCCGATATCGAGACTAAGTACGCCGATCTTGCCGATGGTGAGGACACCGAGGATGTCGTGAAGATCGCCGGCCGTGTGGTCGTCAAGCGCGGTCAGGGCAAGATCATGTTCATCGTCGTGCGCGATGCGACTGCCGAGATTCAGCTGTTCTGCCGTATTAACGACATGGACGAGGCGGCTTGGAGCACGCTTAAGGCCCTCGACTTGGGCGACATCCTGGGCGTGACCGGCGTGGTCGTGCGCACCAAGCGCGGCCAGCTTTCCGTTGCCCCTAAGAGCGCGACCCTGCTTTCCAAGGCCGTTCGTCCGCTGCCCGAGAAGTTCCACGGTCTTTCCGACAAGGAGACCCGCTATCGCCAGCGCTATGTCGACCTGATCGCCAACGACGACGTTCGCGAGACCTTCCGTAAGCGTTCGCAGATTCTCTCCACCTTCCGTCGCTTTATGGAGTCCGACGGCTACATGGAGGTCGAGACCCCCATCCTGCAGACCATCCAGGGCGGCGCTACGGCCAAGCCGTTCATTACCCACTTCAACGCGCTCGATCAGGAGTGCTACCTGCGTATTGCCACCGAGCTGCACCTCAAGCGCTGCATCGTCGGCGGTTTTGAGTGCGTGTTCGAGATCGGCCGCATCTTCCGTAACGAGGGCATGGACCTCACCCACAACCCCGAGTTCACCACGATGGAGGCCTACCGTGCCTTCTCCGACCTCGAGGGCATGAAGGCACTCGCCCAGGGCGTCATTAAGGCGGCTAACAAGGCCATCGGCAACCCCGAGGTCATCGAGTACCAGGGCCAGGCCATCGACCTTTCTGGTGAGTGGACCAGCCGTCCCATGACCGACATCGTCTCCGACGTGCTCGGCAAGCAGGTCACCATCGACACGCCGGTCGAGGAGCTTGCTGCCGCCGCGCGCGAGAAGGGCCTGGAGATTAAGCCCGAGTGGACCGCCGGCAAGATTATCGCCGAGATCTACGATGAGCTGGGCGAGGACACCATCGTCAACCCGACCTTCGTGTGCGATTACCCCATCGAGGTCAGCCCGCTTGCCAAGCGTTTTGAGGACGACCCGCGCCTGACGCACCGCTTTGAGCTGGTTATTGCCGGCCACGAGTACGCCAACGCGTTCTCCGAGCTCAACGACCCGGTCGACCAGGCCGAGCGCTTTGCCGCTCAGATGGCCGAGAAGGCCGGCGGTGACGACGAGGCCATGGAGTACGACGAGGACTACGTGCGCGCCCTCGAGTACGGTATGCCTCCCGCGGGCGGCATTGGCATTGGTATCGACCGCGTGGTCATGCTGCTTACCAACCAGGCTTCCATCCGCGACGTGCTGCTGTTCCCGCACATGAAGCCCGAGAAGGGTTTCCAGTCCGGTGCCGCTGCCGCCAAGACTGCCGAGGCCGGCAACGCCGCGAGCCCGTTCGTTAAGTCGCTTAAGCCCACGCTCGATTACTCCAAGATCGCCGTTGAGCCGCTGTTTGAGGAGTTCGTCGACTTTGATACCTTCTCCAAGAGCGACTTCCGCGCTGTGAAGGTCAAGGCATGCGAGGCCGTCAAGAAGTCCAAGAAGCTGCTGAACTTTACGCTCGACGACGGCACCGGCACCGACCGTACCATCCTCTCCGGCATTCACGAGTACTACGAGCCCGAGGACCTGGTCGGCAAGACCTTGCTCGCCATCACCAACCTGCCTCCGCGCAAGATGATGGGTATTCCCAGCTGCGGCATGCTGATCAGCGCTGTCCACGAGGAGGAGGGCGAGGAGCGTCTCAATCTGATCCAGCTCGACGCTTCCATCCCCGCCGGCGCAAAGATGTACTAACTTGTTACGCGGTTCTACGAACCGCGTAACGGCTCGACGCTGCGCGGGCCGCATTTGGACAATCTG
>CABQNF010000016.1 GCA_902465465.1 uncultured Collinsella sp.
GGAACTTGTCGCCTCGTCCAAAATCAGGATCTTGGGGTTCTTGAGAAACACGCGCGCGATGGCAACGCGCTGCTTCTGTCCGCCCGAAAGACGGCTGCCGCGCTCGCCCACCACGGTGTCGTAGCCCTGCGGAAGCGACTCGATAAAGGCATCGATGTTGGCGCGACGGGCGGCCTCGGCGATCTCTTCTGCCGTAGCGCCCGGCTTGCCGTAGGCGATGTTCTCGCCAATCGTGCCGTCAAACAGATAGACATCCTGCTGCACCAGGCCGATGGCGCGGCGCAGGCTCTGCTGCGTCACATCGCGCACGTCCTGACCGTCGATGCTAATGGATCCGGTAGCCACGTCATAAAAGCGCGGCAGCAGCGAACAGGTCGTGGACTTGCCGCCGCCCGAAGGGCCAACCAAAGCGATGGTCTGCCCGGGCTTGATGGACAGGTCCATATGGTCGATAACGGGACGCTCGTCGGCATAGCCCTCGCCCAGCTCGACATCCTCGTAGTTAAAGCACACGTCGTGATACTCCACGGCGCCAGCAGTCACCTGCAGATCCGTAGCGCCCGGCTTGTCCTGGATATCCGGCGCGGTCGAGAGCACCTCGTCCATACGTTTAAAGCCGGCGATAGCCTTCTGATACGTTTCGGCCGAATTGACGAGCGTCTCAAGCGGCGTGCAGAACAGCGAAATATAGAGTGCAAAGGTCGCCATATCGACCGCCTGCAGCTGTCCCTTGGCGACCAGCCAGCCGCCCAGCAGCACCACGATCACATAGAGCACACCCGAGAGCAGGCCATACGTCGCGGTATAGACGCCCATGGCGTGATACATGTTCTCCTTGGACAAAAGGTAGCGGTCGTTAGAGGCACGGAACTTGGCACGCTCGGTCTCCTCGTTGGCAAAGCTCTTGACCACGCGCATGCCCGCCAGAGAATCCTGCAGCTGTGCATTAATGCCGCTGATCTTCTTGCGGTTGTCGCTAAAGACCTCGCGCATGCGCATGTTCTGCCAAAACATGACGACCGCAAACGCCGCCGTCACCACGGCCATGGCAAGCGCCAGCACCGGAGCGATGGTAAAGAGGATCACAAACGAGCCGATAATCTCGATACCGCAGATGATGATCCACTCGGGTACGTGATGCGCCGCCTCGCAGATATCGAACAGGTCGTTGACCACGCGGCTCATCATGTCACCCGAGCTGTTGCGGTCGAAGTACGCAAAGCTAAAGCGCTCATACTGGTCGAACAGGTCCTCGCGCATTTTGGACTCCATGCGCGCGCCCATCACGTGGCCCCAATAGCTCACAAAGTAGCGGCAGGCGCAGCGGACGGCATACATCAGCACCAAGCCCACCGCGATCATGCCGAGCGCCTGCATAATGGCAGCCTGACCCTGAGTAAATAGCCCACCGGTCAAATTACGCAGAATAATAGGAAAAGCAAGGTCAATGGCGGCAAGCACCAGAGCACAAACAGTATCAGCAACAAAAAGCCCCATCTGGGGCTCGTAATACGAAAGAAACCTCTTCAGCATGTGATCCTCAAAGAAATATCAGCAACGTAAGGCCCTGGGACAAAGCAATCAGTAGTACTTGTCCCAGGGCTATCCCCACTCGTTAAAGCTCCGTGCCCCCAAGGCGGTGTGCGATGCTGTCGCAGGCCAAGGCGCCCACGACGGTCTTGGCGTCTTCGATCTTGCCGTCGAGTACGGCGTCGATCAGCTCATGCAGCGGCACCAGGTCCACGTTGACAAACTCGTCATCATCGGGGTTGGGCGCATCAAACTCGAGCTTGGTAGCCAAGTAGATGTGGATAATCTCATCGCAAAAACCACAGGACGTGACAATCGACGTCAAAAAGCGAATGCGACCAGCCCTAAAGCCCGTCTCCTCATGCAGCTCGCGCTTGGCGCAATCGAGCGGGTCCTCGCCTGGATCGAGCTTGCCGGCGGGAATCTCGACCGTCACGCGGTCGATGGCGGTGCGGTACTGACGCACCAGTACGATCTTGCCGCTCTCGGTCAGTGCCACAACAGCCGCCGCACCCGGATGGCGAACGATATCGCGGGCGCTGCGGCGACCGTTGGGCAGCTCAACCTCAAGACGGTGGACGTCGAGAATCTTGCCCTTCCAGGCGCACTCCTCCGAAAGAATCTTCTCGTGCAGCTCGGCATCGTGCGGGTCGTCATCGCCCAGCACCAGCGCCGGCTCGTCAGCGACCTCGCCACCAGGCTCGCCCTCGGCGTGCCCATACACGCGGCTGTCCTCTTCGACGATCTGCGCGTCCACGAGCTCTTCGTTCTTCTCGTCCATCCGTCTCATTCCTCTCGGATTTTAGGCATCCCAGGCGTCGCGGCCGCGCAGCGCGCGCAGGCCGATGTCGTGACGCAGGGTCTTGCCCTCAAAATCAATCTTCTCGCAGGCCTCGTAGGCAAGGTTGCGGGCGTTCTCAAACGTATCGCCCAGCGCGGTCACGGCAAGCACGCGGCCACCATTGGTCACGAGCTGGCCGTCCACCACGGCAGTGCCCGCGTGGTACACGGTCACGTTCTCCATGGCCTCGGCATCGGCGATACCGGTAATGACCTTGCCTTTCTCGTAGCTGCCGGGATAACCCGCGCTCGTCAGGACAACGGCCACGGCCCACTCGTCGCGCCAGTCGAGTTCAATCTGATCGAGCTCGCAGTTGGCGCAGGCGAGCATGACCTCGACCAGGTCGTTCTTAAGGCGCGGCAGAACGACCTGCGTCTCGGGGTCGCCAAAGCGGGCATTGAACTCCAGCACCTTGGGGCCGGCAGGCGTGAGCATAAAGCCGCCGTACAGGCAGCCGCGGTAGTCGATACCCTCGGCAGCGAGCTCGGCCACGGTCTGCTCCATGACCTTCACCATGGTGGCGTGCTCCTCATCGGTCACGATGGGCACCGGGCTGTAGACGCCCATGCCACCGGTGTTGGGGCCCTTGTCGCCCTCGAGTGCACGCTTGTGGTCCTGCGAGGTGGCCATGGGGCGCACGGTCTTGCCGTCGGTAAAGGCCAGCAGCGAGCACTCGGGACCAACGAGCATCTCCTCGATGACCACGGTATTGCCGGCATCGCCAAAGGTGCCGCCAAAGCACTCGCGCACGGCCTCCTCGGCCTGCTCAAGTTCGGTCGCCACGATAACGCCCTTGCCCGCGGCAAGGCCGTCGGCCTTCACGACCAGCGGGGCGCCCTGCTCGCGCACGTAGGCGAGAGCCGAAGCCTCGTCGGTAAACGAACCATAGGCTGCCGTCGGAATGCCCGCACGCTCCATGAGCTGCTTGGAGAACAGCTTGGAGCCCTCCATCTGGGCGCCCTCGGCACCCGGGCCAAAGCAGGGAATACCCGCCGCGCGCACGGCGTCGGCCACGCCCGCCACGAGCGGAGCCTCGGGGCCAATTACCACGAGTCCGCATCCGTGGCTCTGCGCAAACGCCGCCACGGCCGCAGGATCGCAGTCGTCGAGAACAACGTTCTCGCCGCAGCTCGCGGTGCCGCCGTTACCCGGCGCGATGTAGAGCTTGCCGGCGCGCGGTGACGCTGCGAGCTTAGCTGCCAAAGCATGCTCACGGCCGCCGCTGCCCAACAACAGGATGTCGATGGTTTGAGTGTCCGCCTTCAAGGGTGCCTCCTCTATGGATGAACGGCCCGCTCCGCGCGAGCCCTTTGCAAGCAAATATACCCCTCGGCCGCCCGTCCGGGCTGCAAAGGGGTATATCGCAATAACCAAATAGTCCCGATTACTTCCAGAATCGGTTGATGATCTGCTCGCGACCAGCGCCAACGCCAATGAACGTCACGCGGGTGTGTGCCAGATCCTCGATAAACGCCACGTAGTCCTGAGCCTCCTGCGGCAGCTCGTCAAAGCTGCGGCAACCGGTGATATCGCACTTCCAGCCAGGGAGCTCCTCGTAGATGGGCTTGGCATGCTCAAAGCGCACCTGATGCTCGGGCACGCTGGTGTAGCGCTCGCCATCGACGTCGTAGGCCACGCACACCTTGATGGTGTCGAAGGCCGAAAGCACGTCGAGCTTGGTCACGGCGATGTCGGTGAGGCCGTTGACGCGCGAGGCATAGTTGGCGATAGGGCCGTCGAACCAGCCGCAACGACGACGGCGACCGGTGGTCACGCCGTACTCATAGCCCTCCTCGGTCAGCGTGTGACCGGCCTCGGACTCATAGGAAAGCTCGGTGGGCATGGGGCCCGAACCGACGCGGGTGATATAGGCCTTCATGACACCCAGCACGCGGTCGACGTTCTTCATGCCCACGCCGGAGCCGGTGATGGCGCCGCCGGCGGTGCAGTTGGAAGACGTCACGTACGGATAGGTACCGTGGTCGATGTCGAGCAGCGTCGCCTGGGCGCCCTCAAACAGCAGGTTCTTGCCCTCATCGATCATGTTGTTGAGCAGCAGGCTCGTCTCGGTGATGTAGGGACGCAGGCGCTCGGCCATCGGCAGGTACTCGTCGCAAATCTGGTCCACGGTGTAGGTGGGCAGGTTGTAGATGAGCTCGAGCTCGGGGTTCACACGGGCGAGAGCGGTCTCCAGCTTGTCGCGGAACAGCGCCTCGTCGAGCATGTCCTGCATGCGCAGGCCAATGCGCGCCATCTTGTCCTGATAGCACGGACCGATGCCGCGCTTGGTGGTACCGATGTTCTTCTTGCCGAGCTTCTGCTCAAAGGCGCCATCCAGATCGATGTGGTACGGCATGATGACATGCGCGTTGCCGCTAATCTTGAGGTTCTTGGTGGTGATGTCGTCGGCCTCGAACATATCGATCTCCTCAAGGACAACCTTGGGGTTGACGACGCAGCCGTTACCGATCACCGACACGTGGTCGGAATACATGATGCCGGAGGGCACCTGGTGCAGGCCGTACTTCTTGCCGTTGACGACGATGGTGTGACCTGCGTTGTTGCCGCCCGAGTAGCGCACGACGGCATCGAAGTCGCCGGCGACTAGGTCGCAAATCTTACCCTTGCCCTCATCGCCCCACTGGGCACCGACCAAAACGGTTGACGGCATGTTTACTCCTTACATTCATGGACTGTCTACGCGCCACGCCGGCACGCAGAAGCACAAAACATTCCCAGTATACCCGTGCAACGGGCGCCTGTCCTACTCCTCGGCATGTGCCCCATCAAGCTCATAGAACTTGGTGGATGCCGGCAGGAACATCAGGTCGACGTCGCCGATCGGGCCCGAACGGTTCTTGGCCACGACGATACGCGTGACGCCCTCGTCGGGTCGATCGTCGCGCGAGGCCTCGGCCTCGTCGGCGGAGCGGTCCAAGAACATAACGATATCGGCGTCCTGCTCGATGGAGCCCGATTCACGAAGGTCGGAAAGCTGCGGGCGCTTGCCGGTGCGGGATTCGACCTGACGCGAGAGCTGCGACAGCGCGATGAGCGGGATCTTGAGCTCCTTGGCCATGATCTTCAAACCACGCGACATCTCCGAGACCTCGACGGTACGGCTCTCGGAGCGGCGTCCCGGCGGAGGACTCACTAGCTGCAGGTAGTCCAGGATGATGATTGCCTTCTCCTTGTTATGGAGCATACGGCGACTCTTGGCGCGAATCTCGGTCACTGTGGTGCCGGGCGTATCGTCAATCAGAATATCGAGCTTGGACAAGGTCTGCGTGGCCTCGTTGATATTGGCCCACTGCTCGGGGCTAATGCGGCCCATGCGGAAGTCACTGATCGAGATCATGGCGTAGGCGCAAATCAGACGCTGGGCAATTTCCTTGCCCGACATCTCCAGCGAGAAGAAGCCGACGGTATAACCGGCGGCGGCAGCGTTGAGCGCCAGATTTAGAGCGAACGACGTCTTACCCACGGCGGGACGGGCACCGATGATGATGAGCTGGCCCTCGCGGAAGCCCATGAGCATGCGGTCGAGCGACGGGAAGCCCGTGGGCACGCCCGCAGCCTGGCCACCGGCCTGGCACACTTCCTCGGCCTCGTTATAGGCCTCGACCATAAACTCGGTCAGCGTCTTGTAGCTCGACTTGACCTCGCGTGCCGTGACCTTGAGCAGCTTGCTCTCGGCCAGCTCGACAACCTCTTTGGTGTCGGTGGGGGCGTTATATGCCAGCGCGTTGATCTCGTTGGTGGCGCCGATCAGCTCACGCAGCATCGAATCGCGGCGAACGATGGCGGCATGGTGCTGCCAGTTGACGAGCGACAAGGTCTGACCCATCAACTCCAAAATGTACGCTTCGCCGCCCACGGCATCGAGCTTGTTGATGCTTCTCAGGTAATCGATCAGCGAGATGGAGTCGATGGGAATGCGGCTGTTGTACATATCGACCATCGCGGTATAGATGGTCTTATGAATGGGCCGGTAGAAATCATCGGGCTGCAGCTCGACCTGGGCCTCTTCGACCACCTCGGGCGATAGCAGCATAGCGGCCAGTACGTTGGCCTCTGCATCTTGGTTTTGGGGAAGACCCAACTTTGAGCCGCGGTCCTCAACCGTCAGCCCGGTCTCCCTATCGTCGTATGCCATGAGCGTCCTCATTCATATCGCTTGCGAGCATCCATAGTATCAGCCACGGTCCCAAAACACGCCGCGCGCCGCCAATCATCACCGAACCAAGCGGATGAACGGTCCTGTATATAGGACTTCGACGCAGCGTTCACCATGACACTCACTCAGCGCAAAAAAATAAAAGGGCGCCCTGGTTTCCCAGAGCGCCCTTCTTAGAACAAGATTGTTGCGTTGCAGCAAATGCTACTCGGCAGCAGCCTCAGTCTCGACCTCGGCGGTCTCGGCCTCGGCGACCTCAGCGGCCTCCTCGACCTCAGCCTCGGCAGCGAGCTCCTCGGCGGTAACGCCGACGAGAACGACAACCTCGGCCTTGATCTCGCGGTACAGCGAGATGGCAACGGTGTGGGCACCGGCAACCTTGATGGGCTTACCGAGCTCGACGCGCTTGCGGTCGATGTCCATACCGAGCTGAGCCTTGATGGCGTCAGCGATCATAGCGGCGGTAACGGAGCCAAAGAGGATGCCCTCGTCGCCGACCTTAACGTCAACGGTGACCGTCTTGCCCTCGAAGGCAGCCTTGGTCTCGTTGGCGGTAGCCAGACGGACGGCCTCGCGCTTGGCGATGTTGTTGCGACGCTCGTCAAGCTGCTTGAGGTTGCCCTTGGTGGCGGCAACAGCGAGCTTCTTGGGGAACAGGAAGTTCTCAGCGTAACCCTGAGCGACCTCTACGACGTCACCCTCGCCGCCCTTGCCCTTGATCTCATCGAGAAGAATAACCTTCATGATGCGTCTCCCTTCTTAGCCGCGGTCGCGGTTGCCACGAGAGGAAACCACGGGGACGGTGTACGGCAGGAGAGCCATCTCGCGGGCGCGCTTGATGGCGTTGGCGATGTCATGCTGATGCTGCGTGCAAGCGCCAGTGACGCGACGGGGCTTGATCTTGCCACGGTCGGTCATGTACTTACGGAGAAGCTGAGTGTCCTTATAGTCGATGAACTCAGTGTTCTCCTTGCAGAACTGGCAGTACTTACGACGCGGCTGACGTGCAGAAAAATCATTAGCCATGTCAAAATACCTTTCGTTTGGCAACTTCGGCGAACCGAAGCCGCCTCTCACTCAAAAACAGGCGAACAACCCTTAGAACGGGATGTCCTCATCGTAGACGTCGACCGCGGGCGGCGTGGCCACCGGTGCGGCAGGACGTGCTGCGGGCGCGGGAGCTGCGGGGGCGTAACCGCCCTGATCGTAGCCACTCTGGCCACCACGGGAGCTCATAAACTCGATCTCATCGACGATGACCTCAAGCTTGCTCCGGCGCTGGCCGTCGCGCTCCCAAGAGCTGTAGCGCAGCTTGCCCTCGATCGCGACCTTGTTTCCCTTTGCCAGGAAACGGCTCACGGCCTCGGCGCGGGTGCCGAACATGGTGCAGTCGACAAAGTTGGGATAGTCCTCCCACTCGCCAGTCTGCGCGTTGCGGCGACGATCGTTCACGGCGACGCCAAAGGACAGAACCTGGGTTCCGCCGGCGGTGGCGCGCAGCTCGGGATCGCGGGTGAGGTTACCGGTGATGTTCACTCGATTGATGCTCATAACTCACTACTTCCTCTTGGGGCACAAGCCCAGTCCAAAACGACAGTCTTACTCCTGGTCGTCGCGACGGACGATCATGTGGCGGACCACAGCGTCGGTGATGCGCAGGACGCGATCAAGCTCGGCGATCTGGGTAGGATCTGCGTGGAAGTTGATGAGGGTGTAGTCACCATCGGTGAGGTCGTTGATCTCGTAGGCGAGCTTGCGCTTGCCCCACTCGTCAACGGAGTCGACCTTGCCAGCGCCCTCAGCGATCGTGGTATCGATACGCTTCATGACAGCGAGACGAGTCTCGGGGTCGAGCGACGGGTCAACAAAGAACAGCAGTTCATAAGCCTTCATATTGTCACCTCCTCTGGGCAAATGTGGCTTCAGGTCGTGAAGGTGCGCCTGAAGCAGGAAAAGACTTGGTAATAATATCTTTCAACCTCCTAGGCTGCAAGAATATGCAGCTACAACCTCATGACCTCCACATATGCCCATACTCGCACGGTGTTTCATGCGCATTCCAACCAAATGCCGACCAAATGCTTGACGGATTTGTGGACAAGATACGGTGCCGCGGGGACAAGTCGCGGCAAATCGCAGGCCAACGGGCACAAGGCTGTGGTCGCGAAATGCATACCAGTGGTCCACAGCACCACCCAAAGATTTTTAAATTCATTGCCAAGTCGCTTATGAATACCCCTTTTGAACAATTGAGTTGATCAACCACGCTGGTCGGAAGCCGTTTTTTGGCACCTCAAACCCCGCTGCAACGCCAAGCGCGGCCGAGCGTTTTAAAAAATGCCAACTTTTCTGTTTGCACTTTGCGATTCCTCGTGTATACTGACTTTCGCATTTAACGGAGAGTTGTCCGAGTGGCCGAAGGAGCACGATTGGAAATCGTGTAGGCGTCAAAAGCGTCTCCAGGGTTCAAATCCCTGACTCTCCGCCAGTTAATTCCAAAGCAGGCCTTCGAGCCTGCTTTGTTTTTACCCCACGCGGAGGGGTGGCAGAGTGGTTGAATGCGGCGGTCTCGAAAACCGTTTGGCCTGTATAAGGTCACGAGGGTTCGAATCCCTCCTCCTCCGCCATTAGATGGTATGAGCCCCAGCAATGGGGCTTTTTTGTTATCGAAATACGTCTCGATCCCACGCTTCCCCAAACATGTACGTCACCCTCCAAAACCGACATTTTTCGACATCTTTGAAGGCTGACGTACACGTTTGGATCGGGCTCGTGGGAGCGACGCTACTCGATAAGCGTCTCTTCGCCTTGTACGCTCTTCCAGTTGCGGATAAATGCCTTGCGCAGTTCATTTTGCTTTCGTTGGTACTCGGTATCGGTGCATCGAGGCATGCCGAGTGCTTCGCGAATGTTGTTCATGGCGCGGTGAAAGGCGAGCTGGCTGCCGAACTGAGCCGAAGTGAGCGTAACGATTCGATATCCCATTTGGGAGAGAACGGCCTCTCGTTCCGCATCTGCCCCCTTGCGCTCGAACTCATCGTGAAAACCGCCCTTATATTCGATACCGAGCTCCCTGCGCTTATAGGTAATGAGGGCATCGATTTTGAGTGTTCGGGCTTTTGTGCAATGCCAGAGACGTTGAGGGATCTCGAGCGGTTTGTTGAGTTCGATACCTCGGATACCAACGCCGCCTTCGCTTGTTGGGAGCGAGAGGGCGATTGCCGAAGCGGTCTCCATAGGCGAGGCCGAGTGATCGTAGATGTGCCTGAGCGCGAGCCGTGCACGTGTGGCACCGGGTTTGCCGGGGTGCCGATCGAGCAGTTTGGTTATTTCATCCTTGGAGGTAGTGGCTGGTTGCCCGGTATAAGGGTCGGCGGGATTGAGCCTCATGCGATAATCGCCGCAAACTTCATAGCCATATTCGAGATATTCGATCCTATCCATCCACTCGGCAGCGAGCACAAAGGTGAAGGCTTCGTCGGTGATGAAGATTCCGGGCGTCAACTCGTTAATATGCTCGTAGGGAAGATTTTGTCCGAGAATGTGACAAACGACGCCTTTGGTACGAATTCGCTCGAATTCGAATACAACCGCGATATCGATAGTCTTAAGCATATCGAACGGAATGCCGCAGTCGGTAAGAGCCTGTCGTATGCGTGCAACACGTTGCTGGGTGGAGATGCCTTGTGCGCCTATCTGGTAGTCGTGCCGCGCAAGAGACTGAACCAAATTCTGGGGTGCATGATGGACAAGCCATGCGGTTTTATGCGAAATGAGAACAGGGGTATCCATTGAGGGCCTCTCGCTCTGAGCCGGTATCCAACTCTTATGTCCGTTGAAGTGGGGAAATATACCGGATGTGAGTAAATCAACTCACTCATGCTGTGAGCTCAATCCAAACATGTACGTCCGCCTCCAAAGATGTCGAAAAATGCCGTTTTTGGAGGGTGACGTACATGTTTTGGATCCCTGGCATTCCAGCAATGCCATGTCAGCATCCAGTCCCGACCGTTTGCCGAGCAATAGGGTCGCAATCGGCGCCGAACATGTACTATGTACGGGCATTGTCTAAACCCACAATCCAAAGGACCCCATCTTGCCCGTTGCCGCCGCTATGATCGTTACTGCACACGCCTCGGATGCCATGGTCGCCATCCCGTTTTGGCTCGAAATGTTCGCCGTCGTCGCGGCTTCAATCTCGGGTGTGCTGGTTGCGCGCGAGCACAAGCTCGACCTGGTGGGCGCGGTCGCGCTCGCGGTGGTCTGCGGTCTGGGCGGCGGTCTCTTGCGCGACATGACGCTGCAGGTGGGCAACGTCTACATCCTCAACCAGCCGATGGCACTCCCGCTTTCCATTGCCACGGCGGCCATCATCTATATTTTCCCGGCAATCGTCGACAAACCCGAAAAACTCATTCCCCTGCTCGACATCATCTCGGTCGGCATCTACGCCGCCACTGGAGCAGACAAGGCGCTGGTCTACGGCTTTGCGCCGGCGGTGTGCATCATGATGGGCTTTTTCACCGCGGTGGGCGGCGGCATGTTGCGCGACGGCTTTATGGGCGTGGTTCCGGGCATTTTCCAACGTACTAACTTTTATGCCATCGCCGCCATCGCCGGATCGACAAGCTATGTGTGTCTCGTTATGAGCGGCATCATGAGCAATGTCGCCGCGCTGGTCGTATGCGTTGTCGTGACCATGGGTCTGCGCTGGCTCTCGCTGCGCTTTGACATCAAAAGCCCCACTGAAGAAGACATCGCACGCTTTTTGCACCGTAAAAAGTAGACAGCACGGCACGACCCTTCGAAATGCAACCGAGAGGTTCTTTTAGAGCGCCCACGCGTTGGGTACCCTGTTAGGTATATGCCGAACACCTAACAAAAGGATCAACCATGGCTCTCAATCAAACCGCGGCGGCGCCGTCACACAAAATGCGTCGCTGCCTGCTTATGGCATTCGCGCTCATCGCGCTGGCGCTCACCGCACTTCCCACGGTGTCGTTCGCCGGCACGGACACCGCAGGTAACGTGCTTGCAACCGACAGCGACTCCAATCCGTCCGGCATCGAAGGCGACCTGTACTGGGCCGGTCAGGCCCTCAACTTGGACGACGCCTCCATCGACCGTGACATAATTGCGGCAGGCGAGAGCCTCTCCATCCGCGACTGCACCGTAGGCGGCGCCATTCGTCTTGCGGCGCGCACCATCGACATTGCCAAGACCACGGTTGATGGCAGCGTCACGGTCGTCGGTCAGCACGTTGTGCTCAATTCCGACAGCACCGCCAACTGTTTTTACGCGATAGGCGAGACGGTTGCCCTGCGCGGCTCTACCAAGTCGGCAGCGCTTGCGGGCGACACGGTGACC
>CABQNF010000017.1 GCA_902465465.1 uncultured Collinsella sp.
AAGCCACGGCATCGACCGCGCCGCTCTCGAGCTGCATAAAGGCCGTGTTGTACTCGCCGATCGTGTCGAGCGTGGCAAACGTCGCCGCCAGATCCTTCTGGTCGCCCTCGAGCACATCCTGCGCAGCGGAATCGGTCTGGGTAATCACGGTCTTGCCGGCAAGATCGTCCCAGCTCTTGATGCCTGCACCCTTCTTTACCACCAGCACCTGCTCGTTGAGCATGTACGGCTCGGAGAACGTGTAGTCGTCCTCGCGACCCTCCATGGTAAAGCCGTTCCAGATGCAGTTGATGGCCCCCGAGTTGAGCAGCGTATCCTTGGCATCCCAGTCGATGGCCTCGTATTTGACCTCCCAGCCCTGCTTATCGGCAACAGCCTTGGCCAGATCGAGGTCAAAACCAGTGTACTCTCCGTCGTCGCCCACAAAGCCGTACGGAGGATAGGACTTGTCAAAGCCCACGACGAGCTTCTTGGACTCCGCAGCGCCCTTCACATCCTTGGCCGCGGCAGAGCCAGCAGCGGAGCCCTTGCCGGCACCACCGCCGCAACCGACAAGACCAAGGCCCAGCACCGTGGCGAGCGAGCCGGCTAGACCAACAAATTGACGACGAGACATATCGGTATTCATGGTATTCCCCCTTGATGGCACTTTAGTTAGCTAAAGTGAGTCATGTAACGTTCAGAATCATACACTCTACCTTGATAAAGTACAAGGGAGGGTTTGCCCGGCGCGGGCGGGGAGCGGCGCGTAATTAAGTTTCCTGCTCTACAGTCCTGCGCGAGACGGAAAGCACATTAAGTGTTTTCCTTTGCGTGCGGAACTCGCGATAAACTTAATTACGAGCCGCTCCCCGCCCGCGCCGGGCAAACGTCGTTGGGCTTATCACTGACAGGAAATGGGCGCTTGCATATCGCCCGCTGGCTTGGCACGGTACAATGCTTGCAGCTTTTAATTCATGAATTAGTGGAGTTATTGATGGCAGAATCTCGTGCGGAGCGTAAGGCTCGTCGTGCTTTGATCGAGGCGGCTGAGGGGTCGAAGGAGAGAAAATCTTCTACGAAATCCAAGTCTTCTAAAGCTGCAAAAAACAAACCGGCCAAGAGCAGAGCTAAGACCAAGCGTTCTGACTCTCGTCGAGGCGGGGATAAAGCGCCTCAGACTCGTTCCAAGCGCTCGCATAAAGATCGGGTTTCGTCTGCGCGTAAGGCTGTGGACCCCAAGTCTCCCTGTTCGATCATGAAAGCTTGCGGTGGGTGCACGGCGCTCAATCGTCCCTATAAGAAGCAGTTGGCAGCCAAGCAGGCCTCCATGGAGGAGCTTTTTGCTGCTCTTTGCGAGCGCGAGGGTATTAGCGTCGACCCCATTCGCGGCATGGGAGTCACCCTGGGCGACCCGGGCAAATATCCTGCGCCGCGCGGTTTTCGCCATAAGGCCGCCACTCCCTTTGCCCCCGGCAAAGAGGGCGCTGTCCGCTGCGGCTTTTTTGAACGTGGCACGCACAGAATCGTTGCTGTTCCCGAATGCCCCGTCGAGGCACCGGGCGCCCGACAGATTCTTAACGGCATCGCGCGTGAGGCTGAGCGCCTGCGCATTCCTGCCTTTAACGAAGACAAGCATCTGGGGCTGCTTCGCTATGCCGTCGTTCGCTGCGGTTGGCGCACCGACCAGATTATGGTCACCCTCGTGACCGCCCAGCGCGACTTGCCGCATGCGCAGGAGTTCTTTGAGGCTGTCGCCGCACTCAATCCGCATATCGTCACCGTTGCCCAAAACATCAACGGACGCCCCGGCAACGCCATCCTCGGCGAGGAAACCCGCATCGTGTATGGCGCCGAATGCATGCGCGACCAGCTGCTCGGCTGCGAATTCGACATCTCCCCCACCGCGTTTTATCAGACCAACCCGCAACAGACCGAGCTGCTCTATCAGCTCGCTATCGACGGCATGGATTTGCACCAGGGCGATATGCTCATGGATGCCTACTGTGGCAGCGGTACCATCGGTCTTTGCGCAGCTAAAGATGCCCAGAACAAGGGTATCGGCATTATGCTGCTCGGCGTGGAGCGCAACCCGGCGGGCATTGCCGACGCACGTCGCAATGCCGAGCTCAACGGCCTCACCCGCAGCGCTTGGTTTATGGCCGACGACGCCACCGACTACATCCTAGATGCCGCCGACAACAACGAGCGGGTCGATGTCCTTTCCATCGATCCGCCGCGCGCCGGCTCTACCCCCGAGTTCCTCGAAGCTGCCTGCGTGCTTAAGCCGCGCCGCATCACCTATATCAGCTGCAACCCCGTGACTCAAGAGCGCGACCTGCATCAGCTCCTCGACGGAGGCTATCGCCTGCTCAAGATCACGCCCGTCGACATGTTCCCTCACACCGACCACACCGAAACCGTAGCGGTCCTCGAACGCCGCTAATCAACCTCAGTAGATTTTTGGGACAAGAAAGGGGGCGGCCCATCTGGGCCGCCCCCTTCGCTTGGTTTATAAACTCCGCTACATCCCCTTGCGCAGGTCACACACGCCGGCTGCCGCCATCTCGTGCAGCAGCGTCTCGCGATCGCGCGTCACGATCAGATCCAACGGGAAGTGAATCTCGTCGAGCATCTTGCGAGCGTAATCGAGCTTACCAATTGCCATGCCAATGTGCGCATCGGTCGAAACGCCAATGCCCACGCCTAGCTCAGCGCAACGCTCGGCGATCTTGCGGCATACAGCCCAATGCTCAGTGTCGACACCGTGTTCAAGACTATGGTTGTTGATCTCGATAATCTTGTGCTTGGCCTTAGCCGCCAACAGCACCTCGTCGATATCGAACGGCACGCCCGAACGCCCCGTGTGACCCAGCATGAACACCTTGGGGTGCTCCAGGGCATTGATATACATCTCGGTCGTCTGGGCCAGCGTCGCGCCCTCAGCAATCTGCGGATTATGCACGCTTGCAACCAAATAATCCAAATTACGCGTAACCAAATCGAACAGCGAATGCTGACGGCTGTACGAATCGCCGGCAATATCGAGCGTGACAGGAGTGTCCTCGCCAAACAGGCTTCCGTCCAGCGAAACGATATCGGCCTCGGCACCACGAAGCACTAGCACGCCGCTCCAAATGCGCGGCCAGATATCCTGGTTAATAAAGAACTGGAAACTGCGCAGGTCATTGGGGCAAGGCGTAACCATCGAGCTTAAATGATCGGCGGAACCGAGCACCTGCAAGCCACGCTCTGCCGCCCAGTACACATTCTCCTCAATGGTCGAATATGCATGCGCAGAGAACATCGTATGGGTATGAATGTCACAAGAAAGCAGGTAGGGCATCAGGTCTCCTTATCTGGCACGGCCGTCGCTTATATTCATTGTACGCATAGCCTTCGATAGTCGTAAAACCACTCCATCCCAAAGACACAACGTCCATGACAACGGGGTCCGGCTTAACACCAAACCCCGTTTCACGTAAAACATTGTAGGCAGAGCGCTTTACTTTTAACGATACTCGTCCGCCAACTGTTTCCAAGCGGGTAGCGAATTGATAATCGTTTCGTAGCTCACGCAATAGCCCAGGCGGAACCAACCAGGCATACCAAAGCTGTCCGAGGGAACCGCAAGCAACTCATACTTCTTTGCACGCTCGCAAAACGCATTCGCATCGGGCTCCAGCGCTTTCACCCATAGGTAGAACGCGCCATCCGGCTCAACATACGTGTAGCCGTACTCCGCCAATGCACCGGTAAGCGCCGTGCGGTTGCGAGCATAGGCCTCGACATCACTCGGCTCATCGATGCAATCGATAATCACGCGCTGGAAGAGCGCCGGTGCACATACAAAACCCAGCGTACGGGCGGCACCCGCAACAGCCGGCATCAGACGCGCTGCCTGAGGATTCGTATTGGGAACCAGGATCCATCCCACGCGCTCGCCCGGCAGCGAAAGCGACTTAGAATACGAGTAGCACACCACGGTGTTCTCGTAGATCGAGGGCACCCAAGGCACCTCGGCACCGTACACGATCTCGCGGTACGGCTCATCCGAGATGAGCATAATCGGATTCTCGGGATCGCGCTGAGCGTTGGCCTCGCGCAGAACATTGGCCAGTCGCGTCAGCGTGTCGCGTGTATATACGGCACCGGTCGGGTTATTCGGCGAGTCGATGATGACGGCAGCCGTCTTATCGGTAATCGCCTTGAGCACGTTATCTACGCTCAGCTGGAATGTGTCCTCGTTGGCAAGCGCCTCGACACACGTGCAACCAGCCTTCTCAATCCACACGCAATACTCCGGGAAGTACGGAGCGATAACGATGACCTCGTCGCCCGGATTCGTAACGGCGTTAAGCGTACAGGTGAGCGAAGCCGCCGCGCCCACGGTCATAAAGACATCCTTGCCCTCATAGCTCGTACCGAAGCGACGGTTGAGCGATTCGGCGACGGCTGCTCGACATTGCGGCAGGCCCGGAGCGGGGGTGTAGCCGTGCAGCTGGTCACTCGGCAGCTCCAGGGCCTTCTTAATGGACTCCGCCACGGCATCGGGCGCCGGAACGCTCGGATTGCCCAGCGAAAAATCGAATACGTTTTCCGCACCGATCTGCGCCTTGCGCTCAAGGCCATAGCTAAAAATCTCACGGATGATGGAGCTTTCCGCACCGCGAGCATACATAGTTTCGTTGATCATCTGTTCCCCTTCCGCATAGGCGCTATTGTACGCTTTAGTCGGGCAAAGCGCCGCAGCAATGTTAATTGGGGACACAATGTTAATTGGGGACAGACTTAAATGCGTGAAAACGCTCATTTAAGTCTGTCCCCAATCAACAGACGGCTCCATATCGCTCAAAAAAGCCTCCGCAGGTTTCCCCGCGGAGGCTTTCGCCACAAAGACTATTTGTCGGCGTCGGTGTCGGCATCGACGACGGCATGGTCATCGCCAGCATCATCGGATGCGACTTCGGCATCCTCCTGCATGGCCGCCTGCGCAAAGGCCGCGGCATCAGCCGCCAGCTCCTCCTCGCTCATACGAGGCGTGCGCTTCTTGGTCGGCATGCCGGCCGCCTTGGCATTGCGCTCCTCCTTGGCCGCCAGGATATCACCCTCGCGCTCAAGGTAGGCATCCCACTCGTTGTCGAGCAGGGCATTCACGGCATCGCCCTCGACAGTCTCGCGCTCAAGCAGCACCTTCGCCATCAGATCGAGCTGATCGCGACGGGCATCCAAGATCTCGACAGCACGACGATGGGCCTCGCGCATGATGCGCTGAACCTCGATATCAATGCGGCGCGCCGTCTCCTCGGAGTAATCCTGATGATCGGCATAGTCGCGGCCCAGGAATACCTGATGCTGCGCCTCGCCAAAGACCTGAGTGCCCAGCTCCTCGCTCATGCCCAAACGTGTGACCATCTCGCGCGCCATCTTGGTTGCGCGCTCCAGATCGTTGCTCGCGCCCGACGTGATGTCATCGCACATGAGCTCCTCGGCAACGCGGCCGCCCAAGAACACGGCGAGCTCGTCGAGCATCTCGTTCTTGGTCTTGAGGAAGTGGTCCTCCTGCGGAAGCTGCAGCGTGTAGCCCAGAGCCTGACCGCGGCTGACGATCGAGATCTTGTGGACCGGATCGGAGTGCTCCAGGATGTGGCCCACCAAAGCGTGACCGCTCTCGTGGTAGGCAATCGTGGTGCGCTCGACCTCGGTCATCACGCGACCCTTGCGCTGCGGTCCGGCAATCACACGCTCCATCGATTCCTCGACCTCGTCCATCGAGATCACGGAGCGATGACGGCGAGCAGCCAGCAGCGCAGACTCGTTGAGCAAGTTCGCCAGGTCGGCGCCGGTAAAGCCAACGGTCATCTGGGCGAGCTTCTCAAACTTAACGTCCTCGTCCATCGGCTTGTTCTCGGCATGCACGCGCAAGATCTGCTCGCGGCCCTTCACGTCCGGACGGTCGACCGTAACTTGACGGTCAAAACGACCGGGACGCAGCAATGCCGGATCCAGGATGTCGGGACGGTTGGTCGCAGCGATCAGGATGACCGACTCGCTCTCCTCAAAACCGTCCATCTCGACCAGCAGCTGGTTGAGCGTCTGCTCGCGCTCGTCGTGACCGCCGCCCAAGCCAGCTCCGCGTTGACGTCCCACGGCATCGATCTCATCGATGAAGATGATCGACGGGGCCTGAGACTTGGCCTCCTTAAAGAGGTCGCGCACGCGGCTGGCGCCGACGCCCACGAACATCTCCACAAAGTCAGAGCCCGAGATGCTAAAGAACGGCACGCCCGCCTCGCCGGCAACGGCCTTGGCCAGCAGCGTTTTACCGGTGCCCGGAGGGCCAACCAGCAACACGCCACGCGGGATCTTGGCGCCCAGCTTGCGATAGCGATCCGGATCGCTCAAAAAGTCACGGATCTCCTCGAGCTCCTCGACTGCCTCGTCCACGCCGGCAACGTCTTCAAACTTGACCTTGGGGCGCGTGGCCTCGTTGGTCTTGGCGTTGGTCTTGCCAAACTGCATGTTCCTGTTGTTGGCGCCCATCATCTGGCGCATAAAGTAGAACATGATGGCGATAAGGGCGATCGTCGGAAGCACACTCATCGCCAAGTCGCCCCAAAAATCGGGATCGTTGGTGTTGACGATATACTTAGTGTCGGGGTGCTCCGCCATGAGCTCGGCAAGCGAATCGGAGCCGACATAGGTCGAGGAGAAGCTCTTGAGCTCGCTCGTATCGCCCTTGTCCTTCTTCGTCTTCCAGTAATGACCCGTCACGCTTCCGTCTTGAACCGTATAGGTCAGATCTTCGACGCGATCCTGCTTGATGGCGCTCACCATCTCGCTCGTCGCGAGCTTTACGGTATTGCTGGAATTGGCAAAGCCGGAGCCCATGTTAAAGAAGGCGTAGCCCAGAAGTGCACAAGCCAAAATAAAATACAGCCAGCCCGTACGCGTGGGCTTCTTGCCTCCGGGCATCCCCGGGATCTTAGGCTCCCGGGGAGTCTGGGAATTGTTATCGTTACGGTCGTCGGGCATCTTACGAATAAACCTCCGGTTTCAAAATGCCCAGATACGGCAGGTTACGATAGCGCTCGGCATAGTCGAGGCCGTAGCCCACCACAAAGGCATCGGGGCAATGGGTTCCAACATACTTGGGCGTGATGGCCGAGACGCGGTCCTCAACGTCCTTCCACAGGAAGGCGGCGACCTCCAGAGAAGCGGGCTTGCGGCTCTCGAGGTTCTTCATCAGATACTTGAGCGTCAGACCCGAGTCCAGAATGTCCTCGACGATCAGCACGTCGCGACCACGGATGTCGATATCCAGGTCCTTAATGATACGCACGATGCCGGAAGACTTCACGCCGTCGCCGTAGCTCGAAACAGCCATGAAATCGATGTTGGTCGGCAGCTCGATCTTGCGCATCAGGTCGCCCATAAAGACCACGGCGCCGCGTAGGACCGCAATCAGCACCAGATCCTTACCCGCATAGTCGCGCGTAATCTCCTCGCCCAGGCGAGAGACGATACCGTCGATATCCTCCTGCGTAAACAGAACCTTCTCGATATCCGGATGTTGAGAAGCCATGACAACCCTTTCTTGTGCTTAATCGCCCACACACCGCCGTATGGACGCGAACTTCACATTCTAGCAGCGCACGGGGAATATTTTCCAGCCCGTACGCCATCAGCGCGGGAATACCGTCAACGTCGCACAGAATAGTAGGCGTGGAACGCTATTCCGCATCGACCACACGAAGCAGATATGCCACGCGCGTTGCGGCCGTGCACTTAAAACGCTCGTCCGCGCGAACTCCGGCGACCCACACCACGGCACCCCCCGGCGCCGTCCTCACCATGGGCACGCCGGCGCGCTCGGAAACGGGAATGCGAGCCTCACCTAGCAAGTCGGATACTTTCTTGCTTCGGCCACTCATCCCTAACGGGCACATCACGTCTCCCGGCGCGGGACCGTCCACCCACAGGCGCGTCAATCGCGCCTCGGCAGGGATCTCGCCACGCGAGCCCGCCAGGATCCGCTCACTATCGCTGTCGGCAAAACCCAGGGCAGCCGCGTCTACCAAAGCTGTCACTTCCCCGGCAGCCGCAAGCTCACGGGCGCGGCGCACGATATCGCATCCCGGCTCAACAGCCATCGGTTCTGTGACCAGCATACGCCCCCCGCCCAACGGCAAACGACCGGGTACGGTAACCCAGTCCGCGACCAGGCCCTCGCGAGCCGCCGGCGCCTTAAACGCCAGCATGCCAAACTCAATGCGTGCGTCAATCCCCGCCGGAAGCGTGACCGAGCCGGTGCCCTCGGCAACGCAGGAAAGGACTCGCTCCACATGTCGCATCTCGGGACGAGCGTCCGGATCGATGCGCTTAATCGCCAGTCGCACGATGCGCCGCGCGATTACCACCTCGGCCGCAGCCAGGCGCCTGGCATCGAGCACCAGCGCACCCGCTGCCTCTTTGCGCAAACAGCTTCGAAACGCCTGTGCCGAAAGCTGAGACAAAAACGCGTCCTCATCGCCTAAGATCTCGCAGGCGGCGCCAATCGTCTTGCAGACGCTCGCGTTGCGCTGCGCCACCACTGGCATTACTCGATGGCGCACGTAGTTTCGCAGATACGAGATATCCTCATTGCTCTCGTCTTCACGCCACGGCTGACCATGTACCTGTAGATAGCCCACGAGCTCGCCATGAGTTAGGTCGAGCAAGGGACGTACCACGATATTCCTCCGACGAGGAATGCTCGATAGGCCAGCGGGCCCCGAACCCTTAATCGCGTTCATCAAAAACGTTTCCGCGCGATCCGAAGACGTGTGCGCGGTGCAGATACGAGCCGCCGTTCGCGGTGCCCCCGTCTGGGCGCAGAGCTCGCGAACATACCTCCGCGCCGCGGCATAGCGCACTTCGCGGGCCGCGGCCTCAATATTGCCCGACTCCCCATCAAAATAAGCGTGCTCCACGCACAGCGGTAAACCATATTTCGCGCAGAGCTCACGCACAAAGGCCTCGTCGCCATCGGACGCCTTGCCGCGCAGATGATGGTTTACATGCAGCACATGCAGGCGCTCGCGAGCAATGGGGGCAACACCGCGCCCGTCTTGGATATCCAGCTTTGATGTGCACGCCATAAGAAGCAGCGCCGTCGAGTCCGCGCCGCCTGATACCATGAGCACGACAGGAGCAGCCTGCTGCCTCGTTCGGGTCTCATCGACTGCCCCGGGCACGGCATGGTGTCCGTAATGCTGTGATACCGTAGGCATTTGCTTCCTCCTCTATTCGTCCGCACCCATTGTATCCTTTGGAATCTTATGTCTCGTCTGCACCTTCATATCCTTGGCAGCGGCTCAAAAGGCAACTGCGCGCTCATCGAAGGCCCCCGGGGGCTCATCATGATTGACGACGGTCTTTCTCGCCGCGAGACATTAAAGCGCATGGCAGAACTGGGACTCTCGGCAGACAACGTCTCGGCTCTTCTCATTACTCATGAGCATAGCGATCACATCAAGGGTCTCGATGTCTGGTGCAAGCACTGGCACGGTCCCCTCTTTGCCAGCAGGGGCACACTTTCGAGCAAAGAAAATCTTTCGCATCTGCCTGTCGAGGAATTCGACCCCGGTGACACCCTATCCATTGCCGGCATCCACGTGCAAACCTACTCAACATCACACGATGTCATAAATCCAATCGGCTTTCGATTCGACGCCCTCGATGATTCCATCGGCTTTGCTACCGACACCGGAGAGCTATCGAGCCAAGCCATGAACACCCTCAAAGATTGTCGAGTCCTCGCGCTCGAAAGCAACCACGATGTGACCATGCTGCGCGAGGGAGAATATCCCCGCTTTCTTCAGGAGCGCATCCTGTCTGCAAGGGGACACCTCTCCAACGGCCAAGCCGCCGAAGCCGCGCGCGAACTTGTTACCGATCGCACCGAACAGCTCATTGCCATGCATATCAGCCAAGACAACAATCGTCCGAGCCTTACCGTCAAAAGCTATGCCAAAGCTCTAGCCGCAACCCTGGATGACGAGCTCGGCAGCTCCGCCACCCTTCTCCAAGGATCGCGAAAACTCTCGATACGCCCCGCAAGCCAGTATCGGCCAGCAACCATTCAATAGACTGTCCTAAACAGCAAAAGGGGCCGGGAATCGCTTCCCAGCCCCTTTTGTATCTTTTAATAGCACAGAACACCAACGAAGTTAGTCGATGGAGATCTTCGTAACGTTCTTCTTCTCGACGATCTTGGGAACCGTAACGGTCAGGATGCCGTCAGCGTACTTAGCCGAGAGGCCCTCGCTCGAAGCGTCCTTAAGATACACGCCACGCGTCGCGCTGTACGAGCTGAACTCCTTCTGCAGGAAGTTCTTGCCCTCGTTCTCCTCGTCTTCCTCGACATTCACGCTAATGGACAGACGGCCCTCGTTAAGCTCGACATCGATATCGTCCTTGGCGACGCCGGTCAGATAAGCCTTGACCTCATAGCCATCGCCCTTATCCTCAACGTCAACGGGGAACGCCTTAGAGGCAATCGAGCTGTTCGCTAGGTCGCTCATATCATCAAACAGATCGAACAGCGAGCTTGCAGAGGGACGAACGCCAAAAACCGAACGATAAGGAACCATGCTTGCCATGTTTACCACTCCTTTATAGGACTGCCGAGTCATCTTCCAGGTGACTGGGACTTCTTTTGACGCTCTTATATATGCCCACCCAGTGCTCATATATACATCGACTATAAAGTTTTTTGAGTCCAGTACTATAAGCATTTCTAAGTGCGTATGACTCAGGTTTTAGGAAGGTTAAGGTTCTTTGAACCAGAGCTTAAATACCGAGTATGTCCCTAGCTACAAATAACAAGGGGCTTACAATGAGCGCGTACACGTTGTTGGTAACGAGCTAAAGGGCATCATGGACGACCAAAACCAGAACAATATGTTTATGCCGACGCAGGGGGAAGATACTTCCACGCAGCCGCCACGGTTCCATCGCCCCCACATCTCGCAAGAGCCCATTAATGATCCGGAGCCCGAGTATGTGACGAGAAATCGATATCAAACGCTCGAAGATGCCCAAACGAGACGTAAACATATGGGCGTCGCCTCGGGAGACCCCGTATATCTGAAAGACGCACCATTATCTAAAAACAGCGCAGCTAGTGAGGAGCCACTGAAAGCATCCGCCGCTCATCAACAAAGAGGTCCGCGACCCAAGCAAACCTTGACGCATTCGGCTCGCTATCTCGAAACACCAAAACAGGGAAAATCAATCTTCGTTTCGACAAGTAAACGACGCAAGCAGCATCGACTGACAATCCTGCTTTTGATCATTGCGGTCATAGCAGTTGCCCTTGTTATTCGATTTATCTTCTTTAAATAAAGGCTCAATACCAAAAACGATAAGATCGTCTGGTGTAATAGAGTCATTTACGCCCCGTAAACGCAAAAAGGGGGAGGCCGCGAGGCCTCCCCCTTCTCAGTTCAAGCGTACGGCTCGGTG